>CAZZXW010000007.1:0-22911 GCA_964658095.1 uncultured Parafilimonas sp.
GAAAACCAGATAACATATTTTCTGCCAAAACGATCGCCCAACGGTCCGCCAAGAATTGTTCCGGCAGCTATTGCCAATAAAAAGATAAACAAGTAAAGCTGTGATGTTTGAACGGAGACATGAAATTTATGAATTAAGTAAAATGTATAATAACTAACAATAGAAGCGATATAAAAATACTTAGAAAAAATAAGTACAAGCAATATAATAATGCTGATAGTAATTCTTGATTTTGAAAGTTGAATAGGTTTATCAGCGCTTTTATTAACCGGATTTTTTTGAAATGAAACCAAATATGATTTATACCAGAATCCCAGGCGGCTTAAAATTATCATTGCAAGAAAAGCCAGTACAGAAAACCAAACAATATTGGATTGGCCGTAAGGCACAATAATAAGCGCCGCAAGTAAAGGGCCAAGTGAACTGCCTGCATTGCCGCCAACCTGAAAGATTGATTGTGCCAATCCACGCCGGTTACCCGCAGCCATGTATGCTACTTTAGATGCTTCAGGGTGAAAAACAGCCGAACCAATACCTATCATGCTTACGGAAAATAATATGGTTGAATACGCTGCTGCCTGCGATAATAATATCAAACCTGCTAGTGTAAAGAACATGCTTATTGCAAGTGAAAACGGTTGAGGTTTTTTATCAGTATAAAAACCAACAAGCGGCTGAAACAATGATGCGGCTAACTGAAATGTTAGTGTTATAAAGCCAATTTGTGTGAACGTTAAATGAAAAGAATTTTTTACTATCGGATAAATTGAAGGTATCAGTGATTGAATGGTGTCATTTAATAAATGCGAAAAACTAATGGCTAATAAAACAGGAAAGATTGTTTTTGCGGCTAAGTTCTCAGGTAAAGCTTCTTGTGATTGCAATACAAAAATTTATTGCAAAAGTAGTATTGACAACCTGTTTAAAAATACGTTTCATTACTCTGTATAAAAATTTATCTTGTACTTTAATAATAACAATGCGATGAAGCAATTATTACTAATCTTTCTAACAATGTATTGTATTACTCTGTTTGCACAGGATAATAAAGCAGTAAATGATTCTGTTTGCGTGCTGGTTCAAAAAAATTTTAATGCAAAAAATGTTGATTCCTTATACGCTTTAGCGGGTGATGCATTTAAGAAAGAGCTTAGTTATGATAAGTTTAAAGGAATTTGTGAAAGCAATCTTTTTCCTTTAGGTATAATGGAAACGCAGTTTGAAAGTATTACAAACAAAATCAGCAGGTACAAAGCCGTTTTTACTAACGCAACTTTAGTTCTTTATCTTAGTGTTGATAATAATAAAAAATTTCAGACCTTATTATTTCAGCCTTATGTAAGCGATGCAAAAAAATCTTCAAAAATTGTAACCAATAATCCTTTACAAAGTGAAACTGATAAAGCAGTTGATAGTATTGTACAACCATACACAAATCTTGCTGTAACACATGGATTAAGCATTGGTATTTTAAAGAACGATAAAATACAATTTTACGGTTATGGTGAAACGGCTGAAGGCAATAAACAAATTCCTGATGAGCACACTTTGTTTGAAATTGGTTCCATCACCAAAACATTTACAGCAACATTGCTTGCTGATGCAGTAAATAGTGGTAAGATAAAACTGGATGATCCTGTAAATAAATATTTGCCAGATTCTATTCCGCAATTACAATATGAAGGTGTTCCTGCTACAATTGAGATGTTGAGTAATCATTCGTCCGGTATTCCACGCATGCCATCTAATTTTGATTTATATGCAACCGATTCTCTCAATCCATATAAATATTATGAAGAGCAGCAAATGTTTAGTTTTTATAAATCATTTAAACTTATGCGCAAGCCAGGTTCACAGTATGAATACTCCAATCTTGCTGCAGCAACGTTAGGATTAATACTTGAGCATATTTATAAACAGAGCTTTGAAGAATTGATCATTGAAAAAATATGTGATCCGCTTAAGATGAATGATACAAGAGAGTTCATTCGCAAAAATGATTCTTCAAGAGTTGCGGTTGGATATGATGAGAACGGAAAGTATAATGGCCCCTGGGATTTTAAAGCTTTTGCAGCTGCAGGTTCTATCCGTTCTGATGCAGCCGATATGTTGATATATGCAAAAGCGCAATTAGGTAATGCGCCAACATCTTTAAATAAAGATATTCAGTTAACACATATAGTTACGTTTAAAGATAGTTCAGCAACCGTTGCTTTAGGATGGCATTATATTAAAGCTGGTAACGAGGAAATTCTTTTTCATAATGGCGGCACCGGTGGCTACAGAAGTTACCTTGGAATAAATTTAAATAAGAAGGTTGCTGCAATTATTTTATCCAATACCGCTGTTAGTGTTGATCATATTGGAAACGCTTTAGTGAAGTATCTTGATAAATAAACAGAATAGATTACTTCAATACTTCAGCCATTGTTTTACCAATATCAGCAGGACTGGCAACTACATGCACGCCGCACTCACTTAATATTTTCATTTTAGCAGCAGCCGTGTCATCAGCGCCGCCAATAATGGCGCCGGCATGCCCCATTCTTCGGCCCGGAGGTGCAGTTTGCCCGGCAATAAAACCTACGACAGGCTTACGGTTATTTTCTTTTATCCATCTTGCTGCTTCAGCTTCCATACCGCCCCCAATTTCACCAATCATAACAATACCATTTGTATCGTCATCATTCATAAATAATTCAACAGCTTCTTTTGTTGTTGTACCGATGATCGGATCTCCGCCAATACCAATAGCTGTGCTGATACCAAGGCCTGCTTTCACCACCTGGTCAGCAGCTTCGTAAGTAAGTGTTCCTGATTTTGAAACGATGCCAATGCTTCCTTTCTTAAAAATAAAACCAGGCATAATACCAACTTTACTTTCTTCAGCTGTTATTACACCTGGGCAATTCGGCCCAATCAATCGTGATGATTTGCCTTGTAAATAATTCTTTACTTTAACCATGTCCTGAACCGGTATGCCTTCTGTAATACAAACGATCAAAGTAATACCTGCATCGGCGCTTTCCATTATGGCGTCGGCTGCAAAAGCGGGAGGAACAAATATGATACTTACATTGGCACCGGTTTTCTTTACCGCATCGTCAACAGTATTAAAAACGGGTTTATCAAGATGTGTGTTGCCGCCTTTGCCAGGTGTAACCCCGCCAACAACATTGGTTCCATATTCAATCATCTGGCTGGCATGAAAGGTGCCTTCGGTACCTGTAAAGCCTTGTACAATTACTTTAGAATTTTTATTCAGCAAAACACTCATTAGTATTTATTTTTAAGTGAAGATGCGCAAAAATAGGCGTTAGTAACATATAAGTGTCTTTTACAAATTTTGCCGGTAAAGTGCAGTTCATTAACTTAATTCAATCACCGTTACCTCAGGCAAAATACCAACCCTGCCGGGATAACCTATAAAACCATAACCGCGGTTTACATACAAAACCTGTTTGCCTTTTTTATATAAGCCAGCCCATTCTTTATAAAAATATTGCACAGGGCTCCATTTAAAATAGGGATTCTCTACACCGAACTGCATACCATGTGTGTGACCAGACAAGGTTAAATCAATGTCAGGATATTCAGGCCGCACCTGTGCATCCCAATGGCTGGGATCGTGGCTCATTAAAATTTTGAAAGGATATTTTTCACTACCAGGATAAGCTAAATTCATTTTGCCATACTTCGGAAAATTGCCAAATGCACTCCAGTTTTCAATGCCAATTAAAGCAATTTTTTCACTATTCTTTTCCAACGCAACATGCTCATTCATTAATAAGCGCCAGCCAAGCTTACTATGAATTGCTTTTAATCGTTCTAAATTTGCAGCTTTTGCTTCTACACTTGGCCAGCTTGTATAATCACCATAATCATGATTGCCCAACGTGCTGTAAACACCCATCGGCGCTTTAACTTTATTAAACACATTCATGTAATCCTGCATTTCATCGGCTTTATCATTTACAAGATCACCGGTAAATAAAATAAGGTCAGCGTTTTGTTTAAGCGCAAGTACAACACCTTTTTCAACAGCTTCTTTATTGGTAAAACTCCCGCTGTGTATATCGCTTATCTGCACAATTTTTAAGCCCTTAAAGCTTTTAGGCAGATTGGCGAATGAAAGTTTTATGCGGCGTACTTTGTAATTATATTTATTGGAAAAGCCAAACATCAGCGTGGCAAATAATCCGCCGCCTAAAATAAATCCTATCCATGTTAAAAACTGTGAGCGGCTGATGTAATTGCTTTCATGTGTAAAATCAACACCTGATTTCGGAAAAATTTTTGCCATCAATAAAACAAACAAACGGCGTATATCATCCAACAAAAAAAATACTGCGGCAATTAATTTTGCAAAGAATAAACCTACTATAACTGCAAACGTATAGTTCCTGAAAACAACATGCCGCTGTAAAAAATCAGAATTTCTGAATGTTAAAACAAAAACAATAGCACATGCAGAAACCGTCCAGTATAATGAATATAAAACGATGCGGCTTTTATCGCCGTTATGTTGTGTAAGAAATCGCAGCGCAAAAAATACGTAAATATCAATCAGTAAAATAAGTACAACGATCATCCACCATCCGCTCCAGTTGCGCATAAAATTTTTTTACAAAGTAATGTTCGATAATAATAAGATGTTGATAAATATTGATAAGAAGTAACTGCAAAAAACTAATATTGTTGAAACTTGAAACGCTGAAATTACATTTGCGCCACAAAAGTTAAAGCATGGAATTTACATGTTATGGTCAGTCTTGTTTTAGTGTTGTAATAAAAGGAAAAATAATTTTGTTTGATCCGTTTATAACGCATAATCCGTTGGCAAAAAATATAGATATAAAAGCAATTAAAGCTGATTATCTTTTTATTTCACATGGCCATGGCGATCATGTGGCTGATGCAATAACGCTGGCAAAACAAACAGATGCTATGTGCGTTGGTGCACCGGAAATTGCAGACTGGTTTGAAAAAAAAGGAATTAAAAAAGTGCATCCTTTTAATCACGGTGCGCCTGTTGCGTTTGATTTTGGAAAGGTGCGTGCTGTAAACGCTGTACACTCATCTTCTTTTAATGACGGTACTTATGCAGGCAACCCGTTGGGTTTTGTTTTTACAACTGATGAAGGCAATTTTTATTTTGCAGGTGATACAGGCCTCACATTAGATATGCAGCTAATTCCACGTTTTGCAAAATTGAATTTTGCTGTGCTGCCCATTGGCGGCAATTATACAATGGATGCAAGCGATGCAATTATTGCTTCAGAATTTATTCAATGCAATACTATCATTGGCGTGCATTACAACACGTTTGATTTAATTAAAATTGATACTAAAAAAGCGGTTGCAGATTTTAAAGCTGCAGGTAAAAATTTATTGTTGCCTGCTATTGGTGAAACGATTGATGTGTAGGCTCTCGATAAATTTAAGATATAAGTAGTAAGTATTAGAACAGGAAATAGAAAACAGGAAATTTAATATGGCCCGAATTATTGGTGTAGCAAATCAGAAAGGTGGCGTTGGCAAAACAACCACAGCTATTAATTTAGCTGCAAGCCTTGCTGTGCTTGAGTTTAAGACTTTGTTGGTTGATGCAGATCCGCAGGCAAACAGCACAACAGGAATTGGTTTTGATCTGCATAATGTAACTACGAGTTTGTATGATTGCATGATTAATAACACGGCTGCACATGATGTGATTTTAAAAAGCGATGTGCCATATCTTGACATTATTCCTTCGCACATTGATCTTGTAGGTTATGAGGTGGAGATGATAAATTTTCCTAACAGGGAACGTGTTTTAAAAAATGTGCTGGATGCAGTGCGTAATGATTATGAGTTTATTATTATTGATTGTTCGCCTTCACTTGGATTAATAACAGTAAATGCATTGGTGGCGTCAGATAGTATTGTTATTCCTGTGCAATGCGAATTTTTTGCGCTGGAAGGTTTAGGTAAATTGTTAAACACAATCAAGATCGTTCAAAACAGGTTAAATACAGAACTGCAGATTGAAGGTATTTTGATGACTATGTATGATGGCCGCCTTCGTTTATGTAACCAGGTAGTGAATGAAGTAAGAAGGCATTTTGAAGAGATCGTTTTTTCAACCATCATTCATCGCAACAGTAAACTAAGCGAAGCGCCAAGTGCAGGCAAACCGGTTGTATTATATGATGCGCATTGCAAAGGCGCTGTAAACTATCTTAATTTAGCTAAAGAAGTCTTGCAAAAAAATAACATGACGCTAATGACAAATGAAGAAAAGATCTTGGAATGAAAGATGAAATAATAATGAGCACATCAAAGCAAAATAAAGATTTATTGGGCAGAGGCATCAGGTCGTTGTTGCAGAATATTGATACTGATCTTAAAACAACAGCCGGCAATTTAAAAACAGATGTTGTAGAATCCGTGACCAATGTGTTACGCATTCCGCTTGAAAATATTTTAACCAATCCAAAAAATCCCCGCCATGATTTTGATGAAACTGCATTGAACGAATTAGCGGCCTCATTGAAACAATTTGATATTGTTCAGCCTTTAACTGTTTCAAAACTTGCTGATGGAAAATACCAGTTGGTTGCAGGTGAGCGCCGTTTGCGTGCAGCAAAAATTGCAGGCTTAAAAGATGTGCCGGCATATATAAGGCAGGCAAACGATAATGAATTATTAGAGCTTGCCTTACTTGAAAATTTACAGCGTGAAGATTTAAACGCTATTGAAATTGGCTTAAGTTATAAGCGCATGATGGATGAATTAAATTATACGCAGGAACAGGTGGCAGAGCGCATGGGAAAGGAGAGAAGCACAGTTGCGAATTTTATCCGTTTATTAAAGCTGCCGCCGAATATTCAGCTTGCAGTGCGCAATGGTATATTAAGTATGGGCCATGCACGTGCACTGATTAATATTGATACGATTGATAAACAGATTTATGTTTATAATGAAATTAAAAGCCGCCAGTTAAGTGTGCGGCAAACAGAAGAGCTGGTAAGAAACTTATATCGAAATAAAACCGCTGTTAAATCTGTAACCAACACAACTATTAACAATGCTTATAAACGTATTGAAGATAATTTAGCAACGCATTTTTCAACAAAAGTTTCTATCAAAAATTCATCTAAAGGCACTGGCAGCATAACCATTGAATATTATTCACAGGATGAACTGAATAAGATACTTGACCTGATGAATGTGCGTACAGATTAATATGTATAAATTCTTTTTTTTCATATCAATTTTTATTACATCAGGTTTGTGTGTTGCTGCGCAGAAAGATTCATCCACTAAAGTAAATAATGGTAAAGAAGTTTTGCTTGATACATTAAAAGTAAATAAAGACAAGGCCTCCGTTACCATTGCTAAAAAAGATTCCGTTTCAAAAGTAAAACACGATCCGCGCAAAGCCACTTTTCGTTCTGCAGTTATACCTGGCTGGGGCCAGGCTTATAACCGTGAATACTGGAAAATACCAATTGTTTACGGTGCTTTATCAATACCTACAGTTACGTTTATATATAACAACACATGGCTGCATCGCACACAAACAGCTTTCAATATTTTGGTTACTGGTGGCGATTCAAATTCTATTAATCCAAAATTAAAAGGGCTTAATTCAGAATCATTACAATATTATCGTAATTCATTTCGTAAAGACAGGGATTATTCTATATTGTTTTTTTTACTTGCATGGTCATTAAATATTGCCGACGCTACCGTATTTGCGCACTTGAAAGATTTTGATGTAAGCCGCGATTTAAGTATGCATCTTCAGCCTGATTACGACATCAATACAAAATCACCTTCGCTGGGGTTGGTGCTTAATTATAAATCAAGCCAGAAAAAAATACTACCTTCTTCATTTTAATATTTGATTGCATTTAATAAACCTGCTGTTATTTTATAGCTTTATTAAATATGAAAATTGCATTGATCGGTTATGGTAAAATGGGTAAAGCCATTGAAGCAATTGCTTTGAAAAATGGCGATGAAATTGTTTTAAAGATTGCTTCATCAAACAAAGAATTATTGGTTTCTGATAATCTTAAACAAGCTGATGTTGCCATTGAGTTTACCAACCCGCATAACGCTGTTGAAAATATAAAAAAATGCTTAAATGCTGATGTGCCTGTTGTATGCGGTTCAACAGGTTGGTTACAACAATGGAATGAAGTGATTGATTATTGCACGCAAAAAAATGGTTGCTTTTTATATGCCAGCAACTTTAGCATTGGTGTAAATATTTTTTTTGAAGTGAATAAGCATCTTGCTTCATTAATGAACAATCATGATGAGTATGATGTAAACATTGAAGAGATTCATCACACGCAAAAAAAAGATGCGCCGAGCGGAACAGCTATAACTATTGCAGAGCAGATCATGCAAAAAATAACTTCAAAAAAGGAATGGGTGAATAAAGAAACAGGTGATACAAACCAGTTACAGATTATCAGCAAACGTATAGATGATGTTCCGGGAACACATAAAGTATTGTATCATTCCAGTGCTGATGATATTGAAATTATTCATACGGCACATAATCGCACCGGCTTCGCTGCAGGCGCTTTAGAAGCAGCGAAATTTATTATTGGTAAGAAAGGTATTTTCGGAATGAATGATGTGTTGGGATTGTAATAATTGTTTATTATTGATTCTTCAAACCATTACATTTGTTACTCAAACAACCAGCATGAGAAAACTGTTTATCTTTTTATCAATCATCATTACAATACAATCTTTTTCGCAGGCCAATGTATTACCGGCGGCTGCACAAAGCGGTACTGTTGCGCTTACACATGCAACCATTCATATTGGTAACGGAGATGTAATTAATGATGGAACCATTGTTTTTTCAAATGGTAAAATAATAAGTGTAAACAACAACGCAGCACCTGCTGACGCAAAGATTACTGATTGCAGTGGCAAGCAAATTTATCCCGGGTTAATACTGGCTGATTGCGCTTTAGGTCTTGAAGAAATCGGCGCTGTTCGTTCAGAGCACGATGAATCTGAGCTGGGTGATTTAAACCCTGATGTGCGTTCAGTTATTGCTTACAATACCGATTCTAAAATTATAAATACAGTTCGCAGCAGTGGAATCTTGCTGGCGCAGGTTGTACCGAACGGCGGCATTATCAGCGGCACATCATCTGTTATGCAGCTTGATGCATGGAACTGGGAAGATGCTGTTTATAAACTTGATAACGGTATTCATTTTCGTATGCCGCAGCTTGTGCCTACTTCATCAGAAAATTCAAATGATGATGTATTAAAAAATGCATACAAGCAAATTGATGATGTGCGCAATTTTTTTCGTGAAGCAAAAGCGTATTTAAATGAATCATCACATGCACAAACAAATATTAAGTTTGAGTCTGTAAAAGGTTTGTTTGATCAGTCACAAACTTTTTATGTGCATTGTGAGCTGGTAAATGAAATGATGATCGCCGTTGAATTTGCAAAAGAATTTGGATTTCGTACCGTGATTGAAGGTGGCACAGACAGCTATAAAATTGCTGACTATTTAAAGCAAAATAATATCGCCGTTATACTTAACCAGCCGCATAGTTTGCCTGTTATGCAGGATGACGATGTAGATGAATATGCAAAGCTGCCTTTCCAGTTGCAACAGGCTGGCGTTTTATATTGCATTAATGATTTTGATGAAATGAACCGCGGCAGGAACCTGATGTTTAATGCTGGTGTTGCAGTTGGTTTTGGTTTAACGAAAGAACAGGCGCTGCAGGCAATAACATTAAACGTTGCAAAAATTTTAGGTATAGATAAACAAACAGGTTCACTTGAAGCAGGGAAAGATGCCAACATTATTGTTAGTGACGGCGATCTGCTTGATATAAAAACCAACAACATCAGCTATGCGTTTATACAAGGCAGGCAAATAAATCTTGATAACAAGCAAAAGCAGCTTTACGAACGTTATAAAACAAAGTACGGCTTGTCAACAAAGTAATCAATCATTATTCTCAGGAAATACCCTTATCACTTTTACAAAGCGGCTCATGTAATAATCATTCAATGGTGTAATAGTAACGCCGTTTGCTTTGCCTGAAGATGAATGAATGAATAAGGTTTGAATGCTGTCATGTGCAATAATAATTCCCATATGTCCTACCTTATTGTCAGCGCTATCTGTTCCGGTGAATAAAATTAAATCGCCCGGCTTTGAATTTTTAATTAAAACTTCAGGTGCAGCATTGGTAAAATCAACAGATGACCGCGGCACATTAATATTAAAATGATTAAAAACATAGGTAATAAAACCGGAACAATCAAAGCCAAGCTGCGGATCGGTTGAACCAAATAAATAAGGCGTACCAATTAAAGTTTCTGCATACTGCACTACATCACCCGGCGATGTGTGTAATGTATTTATTGATAATGTTGTTGTATCATGAAGTGTGTGTGCACTTGAGTCAACATGCATTTTTACTTCGTCTATTCTTCTTTTAATTTGAATGCATGACACAAAACAAGTTGATGCCAAAACTATAAGCAGGTATTTCATAGACAACAAAAATACAGATCACTGTTTAAGGCTTTGATACTTCTTTTTAAATACACAAAGAAAAAATATTAGCCCTTCACTTTTCAAATTTGGTAGCTTTTGCGTTATACTAAAAATTGAATTATTAGTAATTAAATGCAATTCATCTATCAACTAAAACATACTTTTATAAAAAGACGAATTCAACCAATATAAAATTAAATAAACCTTATCTTGCGATTAATATAAATCAATGCATCTTCTTTCCAATAATTTAGACCTGCTTAACCACTAAGTTTCAAGAGTAACCTCTGCTCATTTGTATTATATTTTATAGTCGAATTTTTACTTTTTAATTATCATGCTTACACATACATTATCCAATACAACGCAATATTATTTACAGCTTGAAGAAAATTTTGGCGCTCATAATTATCATCCCTTGCCTGTTGTGTTAGAAAAAGGCAAAGGTGTTTTTGTTTGGGATGTTGATGGGAAAAAATATTTTGATTTTTTAAGCGGATATTCAGCCGTAAACCAGGGACATTGTCATCAGCGGATTATAAATGTGTTGATAGAACAGGCGCAAAAGCTCACGCTAACTTCACGTGCATTTCATAATAATTTGTTGGGCGAGTATGAAAAATTTATAACTGATCTATTTGGATATGATAAAGTATTACCCATGAATACCGGCGTTGAAGCAGTGGAAACTGCTATCAAACTTTGCCGCCGTTGGGCTTATGATAAGAAAGGCATTAAAGATGGCGAAGCAAAAATTATAGTATGTGAAAATAACTTTCATGGCAGAACAAGCACCGTAATTTCTTTTAGTACAGATGCTCAGTCTTATAATGGCTTTGGCCCTTTTATGCCTGGTTTTGTAATCATCCCTTTCAATGATGTTGAAGCTTTACAAAAAGCGTTGGAAGATAAAAACGTTGCAGGTTTTTTAGTTGAGCCAATACAAGGTGAAGCCGGCGTTTGTGTGCCTGATGATGGTTATTTATCTAAGGCAAAACAATTGTGTGAAGCCTATAATGTTTTATTTATTGCCGATGAAATACAAACCGGTTTGGCAAGAACAGGAAAGATGCTTGCCTGTGATTATGAAAATGTTCATGCTGATGTTTTGATTCTTGGCAAAGCATTAAGCGGCGGTACTTTGCCAGTGTCTGCAGTGCTTGCAGATAATGATGTTATGCTGAATATAAAACCAGGTGAACATGGTTCAACTTATGGCGGCAATCCTTTAGGTTGTGCCGTTGCAATAGAATCTTTAAAAGTGTTGCAGGAAGAAAATATGACCGATAACGCTGCAAAGATGGGAGCTTTGTTAAGAGAAGAATTGCATAAACTTGATTCACCGTTCATATCAACAATCAGGGGCAAAGGTTTATTAAATGCTATTGTGATTGATCATGCAAACAAAGAAGCGGCTTGGGAACTTTGCATGAGTTTAAAGGAAAACGGGTTACTTGCCAAGCCAACGCATGGGGATAAAATACGTTTTGCGCCACCGCTTATCATCACCCAAAAACAAATAATGGAATGTGTTGAAATTATAGGCGATTCTTTAAAGAATTTGGAATAAAAATTCGTAATAAGACTTTGTTGAATCAATCGAATAACTATAAAGCGAAGCTTTCTTAACGTTTACTTCATAAAAGTTTAAACATTTATCTTTCTATCTCTTGCAATTACTTTCCATTCGTCAAATGCATTATTATTTTCAATAACAATCGCTCTTTCATACAAAGCAACAGTTGGGCAAATATGATATGGAACGCCATATAACACATCACCAATTTTATACACTGATGTATCATCAACTTTTAAAACGAGGTGTTCTTCGCTTTGACTAATTGGCTGCACATTTTCAGCATTTAAAAAATGAACGCGTTTATCTATTGTATTTTCTGATGCAACAGATTTATGGCCAAGATCAACGCAAATAGCATGTTCATCAATTATAGAAATTACTCTTGTAATAACCAGCGCAGCAAATTCAAATGGTTCATCCGCAAATTGAGTTGCATAACTATAATCCCATAATATAAAAGTGCCCGGGCTGCATTCAATATTTTTTCTTTGCGCATGAACAGGAAAAGTAGGAGAGCCGCCTGCTACTATAATTAATTTTTTTTGGGTTGATGTTTCGATTTCGTTTGCAAGACGTATAACAGCATCAAATGCCGCATCTGTATTATGTTTGCGTTGCGCAACATCTGTATCGCGGATATGACCATCATAAGCATGAAGGCCAATTATATTTATACCTTTTAATGCTTTACAATCATCATATAACTGAAAAGTATTTTCAGGTTTAATGCCGGTTCTGTTTTGGCCAACATTCAGATCAATATAAACATCAATAATTAAATTATTTTGTTTGAAGATGTTTGAAATATTTTCAGCATTTTCAGCGTCATCAATTAAACATGCAAATTTTGTTGAAGGATATTTTTGAATAAGCTGTATTAAACGCTTTGCTTTTGTTATTGTCGGCTGATAAGCAAGCAACACATCTGGCGCTTTAATCATACCCAGCATTTCTGCTTCAGCAATAGTTGCACATTTAAATTTTGCAATGCCCGCATTAAGCATCATTCTACATACTTCAGTTATTTTATTTGTTTTTACATGCGGACGCAGATGTTCAACATCTTTCATCTGTATTAATGATTGAATGTTTTGCTGAACACGTGCTTTATAAATAATTAAAGCAGGAGAATCAATGCTCTCAATGTTTTGTATTTCGTACCAGCTCATATTTAATCAATTAACTGAAATTTTATTTTCTCTGTTCCTGCCATCAAATAGAAGTCACCTGACTCTAAATGAAGTTTTCCAGCAGCGTCAGGAAAACTAAGATCACGGGACGGATCTATTTTAAACTGATAAATTATTTTTTTACCTGCAGGAATGTCTTTTTTCTCAAAGTATTTTAATTCTTTAACTGGTCTTGATACGGAAGCGGAAGGCTGAGATATATACCACAACATTGTTTCTTTCCCCTTTACAGCGCTTGTATTTTCAACTTCAATACTGGCCAAAAGTGGTTGCGATTTTTTTATTTTATCAGATGATAATTTTATGTTTCCATATTTAAAAGTTGAGTAGCTCAACCCATAACCAAACCAATATAATGGCTCTGTTGAAATATCCTGGTACAAGCCTGAAGTTGGTCTTGCACTATAAGGTAGAATAACAGGTTGTGCTGACAAAGCGGATACATATATAAATGCGTAAAGAGTAAAGAGTATTTGTTTCAATTTATTGTTTTTAAATTTCATTCTAATTCAAATACTGCTTCAATCTCAACCGGAATATTACCTGGTAAAGAACCCATGCCAACCGCACTTCTTACACCAACACCATTATCATCGCCCCACACTTTTGCAAACAATTCGCTACAGCCATTTATAACATAAGGATGTTTTTCAAAATCAGGTTTGCAGGCAACCATACCTAAAATTTTTATCACTCTTTTTATTTTATTAAATGATCCAAGATTCTGTTTAAGTGTTGCAAGAATGGCAAGTGCCACCTGCTGCGCTGCTTGCTTGCCTTCATCTATATTTATAGTGTCACCAACGCGGCCTGTGATTAAAGTTTTATCAGGCTTTAAAGGTCCATGACCAGAAACATAAACAAGATTGCCAACAATTAAAAATGGTTTGTAAACACCAAGCGGCGTAGGTGCAGACGGAAGTTCAAGATTTAATTGTTCAAAGTTTTCATCAGCATTCATACAATAATTTTAAGTTGTAATAACGATTTATAAAATCAATGCACAAAGTAATTTAATATAAACACACCAATCAATCCAATAACAGAAACCATTGTTTCCATTACACTCCATGTTTTAAAAGTATCTTTTAAACTTAAATTAAAATACTCTTTAAACAACCAGAAACCACCATCATTCACATGACCAAATATTAAACTTCCGGCACCTGTTGCAAGCACCATTAAGCACGGGTTAACGCCGCTTGTTGCAATCATCGGCGCAATTATGCCTGCTGTTGTTAAACCTGCAACAGTTGCTGAACCAAGTGCAATACGTATCACTGCACTAATCGTCCATGCAGCTAATAAAGGATGCACATGAAAGTTATTAAGTGCTGTTGCTATTTGTGTGTTAACACCTGTTTCGGTAAGAATTTCTTTCATCGCTCCGGCGCCTGCAAGAATTAATAAAATAGGCGAGATGTCTTTTATAGCATCTAACAAATTGCTCATTAAAACAGGCACCGATTTTTTTCTTTTCAAACCCAAACTATATAAGGCAAAGAGCACAGCAACTATCATGGCAATTGGTGGATTGCCAACACCTGTAAAAAAATTTGTAACAGTATTTTGTTGTTTAATGAACTGATGGCAAACGGTTGCAATCGCTATTAATAAAACAGGAAGAAACGTTGTAAATAAACTATTGAAAAACGATGGTAATTCAGCTTCATCTAAATCTTTTGCAGCAAAAGTATCGGGCGGTTTATTATTATATTTTTTAAATCGTGAAGCAAACAAAGGGCCTGCAATTATTACAGCTGGAATGGCAATGCATAAACCATATAACAACGTTAAGCCAAGGTCTGCATGATACTGCGCAACTAATGCTGTTGGTGCAGGATGCGGCGGCAAGTATCCATGTGTAACAGACACTGCTGCAACAACCGGCAACCCAATGTACACAACAGGGATGTTATAGCGCCTTGAAACTGTAATAATCAACGGTACCATTAACACAAAACTTACATCAAAGAACAATGGAAAGCCTACAATAAAAGCCGTTAACACCATTGCCCACACAATATATTTTTTACCAAATGCATCAACCAAACTTGTTGTAATTCTTTGTGCAGCGCCGCTTTCTGCAATTAATTTTCCAAGCATTGCGCCCATGCAAAGAATTATACTTAACGAACCAAGAATGTCACCAATTCCTTTTTGCATGGCTGCTGCAATTGTAGCAACCGGCATTGTATTACACAAACCAATTAAGATTGATACAATAAGGAACGACAAGAAAGTATTCAGTTTAATCCATGCAATTAAAACAATCAATAAAATAATTCCGGCAACAAGAATAATGAAAGACATGTGTATATATGAGTGATTAAAGATAAAAGCTAGCATCATTGAATAAAAGTTTTTTATTGAGCCGTTCAATAAAAACTGATGAACAAAATCTATTTTTATTTATAAAATTTTTTATGAAAGGAATAGGAAACACACCGCTGATTAAATTAGAAAAATTAAGTGAACCAGGTTGTGCGGACATCTATATAAAATATGAAGGCGCAAATGTAACAGGCAGCATGAAAGACCGGATGGCTTTGTCAATAGTAGAAGGTGCAGAAAAAAGAGGTCAGCTTAAACGAGGTGGAACGGTGATTGATTACACCGGTGGAAGCACAGGCAGTTCGTTGGCAATGGTGTGTGCTGTTAAAGGTTACCGTGCTTATTTTATTAGCTCAGATGCTTTTGCAAAAGAGAAGTTGCAAACAATGCGTGCATTTGGTGCAGAGCTGGAAATTTTTCCGAGTGATAACGGAAAAATTACTGCCAAACTTATTGATGAGATGCTTACACGAGTTAAAGAATTAGCTAAACAAACATCTGTATTTTGGACAGACCAGTTTAATAATGTTGATAACAGGAATGCTTATCATGCGATGGCAAAAGAAATTATTGCGGAGCTTGGTAATGATATTGATGAATTCATAATGGGCGTTGGAACCGGTGGATGTTTTTCAGGCAACGCAGAAATTTTAAAAAATGAAATTCCTAACATTCGTTGTATTCCAATTGAACCATTACATGTACGTGCACTTTCGGGTGGTGATAAATCCGGCTCGCATAGACTGGAAGGAATAGGAACCGGGTTTGTGCCGGGCATTTGTCGTTTGGATTTGGCTGATGAAATAATGGCTGTGTCTGATGAAGATGCTTTTGAAACCGCAAGGTTACTCGCAAAGAAAGAAGGCATTTTTGGTGGTGTTACATCTGGTGCAAATGTGTGGGCTGCTATTCAGCGTGCAAGAATTATTGGCGCCGGAAAAAACATTGTTACTGTAGTTTGTGATTCAGGTTTAAAATATTTGAACGGAGATTTGTATAAATAACAAGGCACTATCTTACTTGTCAGCACAATTTCAAACATTTATCTTTATCGCAAAGCTTGTAATATGAACAGAAGAAAATTTATACAAAATACATCAGCAGCAACAGCAGGAATTACTATTTTAAATTTTCCTGTGTTTGGTAAAAATGCACCCAGCAATAAAGTGGTGTTGGCAGTCATGGGCGTTAACAGTCGCGGCTCTTATCTTGCCAAATCATTTGCATCATTACAAAATGTTGAAGTAGCGTATATCTGTGATGTGGAAGCAAAGGCAATTCAAAATGGCTTGGATGCTTTGAAAGACGCACCGCGTAAGCCAACTGCTGTAAAAGATATTCGTGAGCTGGTAAAACAAAAAGATTATGATGCATTGCTAATTGCAGCGCCTGATCACTGGCATACACTGGCTGCAATTATGGGTGTGCAAAATGGCAAGCATGTTTATGTTGAAAAGCCTTGCGGACAAAATCCGTATGAAGGCGAGTTAATATCGAAGGCATATTTAAAATATGGCAAGCATATTCAAATGGGCAATCAACGCAGATCAATGCCCACATTGATGGAAGCAGCAAAGCTTGTTCAACAAGGCGCAATCGGTAAAGCTTATTTTGCAAAAGCATGGTACACGAATAACCGTGTATCAATCGGCGTTGGAAAGGTTGTGCCTGTGCCTTCAACTTTAGACTGGAATTTGTGGCAAGGGCCAGCGCCACGTAAAGATTATAAAGATAATTTGGTGCATTATAACTGGCATTGGTTTTGGCATTGGGGCACGGGTGAAAGTTGTAATAATGGTACACATGAAATAGATTGTTGCCGCTGGTTTTTAAATGCTGACTATCCAACAAAAGTTACATCTGCAGGTGGTCGTTATGCGTTTAAAGATGACTGGCAAACCACCGACACACAGGTTGCCACATTTGAATTTGGTAATGATAAAGCCATAACATGGGAGGGAAGAAGCTGCAATAATTATCCTGTTGAAGGCAACAGCCGCGGATTTATAATTTATGGCGATAATGGAACCTTGGTAAATGATGGCGGCGGCGGTTATAAAATTTTCGATACAAAAAATAAACTGGTAAAAGAAGCAGGAACTGATGTAAAAGCTGAAGCAAACAATCTTGTAAGCTCAACAGGCAATTTGGATTTATACCATTTTCAAAATTTTGTTGATGCAGTGCGTGGCGATACAAAAATTAATTCGCCTGTAAATGAAGTAAGCAAATCTGTTTTGCTTTGTCATCTTGCTAATATCTCTCAACGAACAAGCAGAACATTGCATTGTGATGAAAGCAATGGCCATATTTTAAATGATGATGAAGCTATGAAATTGTGGAAGCGCGAATATGAAAAAGGGTGGGAGCCGGCTGTTTAAAATAAACTAATCAATCTTTAATAACCTGCTGTATTTATAATAAACGCATCATACATTCTTCTTTATTTTTGCAACTTATTTTAATTGAATGATTGCAGAAACAATTACAACTGAATTAATAAATGAGCTGCAAATTATTTGTGGTGATCAGAATGTTTTTTTTGATGATGAATCGCTTAAGATTTATGGCCGTGATGAAACTGAAAAATTATTATATCCGCCAGACGTTGCAGTAAAACCATCTTCAGCAAAAGAGATAAGTGCTATTTTAAAATATTGTAATGAACATTTAATTCCTGTTACGCCACGTGGCGCAGGAACAGGTTTAAGCGGTGGCGCCATTCCGCATAATGGCGGCGTGGTAATATCAACAGAAAAATTAAATAAGATATTAAACATTGATGAGCGCAACCTGCAGGTAATAACTGAACCGGGTGTTATCACAGAAGTATTGCAAAACGCCGTTAAAGAAAAAGGGTTATTTTATCCGCCTGATCCAAGCAGCCGTGGTTCATGTTTTATTGGTGGTAATGTTTCAGAAAACAGTGGGGGACCCAAAGCGGTTAAGTATGGTGTTGTAAAAGATTATGTGCTTAACCTTGAAGTGGTTTTGCCATCCGGAGAAATAATCTGGACAGGCGCAAATGTTTTAAAAAATTCAACCGGTTATAATTTAACGCAGCTTATTGTTGGCAGTGAAGGCACACTCGGCATTGTTACAAAAATTGTGTTAAGATTAATTCCGTTACCAAAGTATGATTTGCTGATGCTTGCACCGTTTGCATCTTTAGAAAAAGCAAGTGAAGCTGTAAGTGCTATTTTTCGTGCTGGCTTTACACCAAGTGCAATGGAACTTGTTGAGGTAGATGCGTTGAAGATTGTAAGTAAAATGGTGGATAGCCATGTTGTGCCTGTAAGCGATGATATTGCTGCGCATTTGATTATTGAAGTGGATGGTAACAACATGGATATTTTGATGAACGAAATGGAAGCTATTGCAGAACTGCTTCAGCAATTTGAAGCTGGTGAAGTTTTCTTTGCAGATGACGCACAACAAAAAGAAGAATTATGGAAGCTGCGAAGACGCGTTGCAGAAGCGGTGAAAAGTGCTGGTTATACAATTGAAGAAGACACAGTGGTGCCAAGAGCAGAATTGCCTGCATTAATTAAAGGCGTAAAAGCGTTAGGCAAGCAATATACTTTTAATGCAGTTTGTTATGGCCATGCCGGAGATGGAAACCTGCATGTGCGCATAAAAAAAGAAGGCATACCAAATAGTTACGGCAATGAAGAAATGAATAAAATTTTGCGTGCTTTATTTACGCTTGTAAAAAGTTTGGGCGGAACAATCAGCGGTGAACATGGCATTGGTTTAATTCAAAAAGATTTTATGCATATTGTTCTTGATGAAGCAAATCTCAACATCATGCGTTC
Source organism: uncultured Parafilimonas sp. (assembly GCA_964658095.1). GTDB lineage: Bacteria > Bacteroidota > Bacteroidia > Chitinophagales > Chitinophagaceae > Parafilimonas. The sequence continues at coordinate 19,465 of CAZZXW010000007.1, forward strand.
TATAAAAAAATCGTTCGACCCTAATAATATCTTAAATCCGGGTAAGATATTCAATGTATAAAATCTCTTCTGCACCTTTGCGTTTAATATCAAACAAATAAGATGAAGAAAGTTTTTTTAAGCTTGCTGATATTGATGAGTGCAGCAGCTTTACATGCGCAGTATGATCAACAGTACAATAATAACAACAATGATGCACCAAAAGGATTTCAGAAACAAAATGTTTTTATAGGCGGAAGTATTTCACTTGGTTTTGGTACAGGTTCGTTTGGTGTTGGCGCAAATCCTGAAATTGGTTATTCATTTGCGCAATGGCTTGATGGCGGCCTTGCCTTCAATATCAATTATAATTCGCAAAAGCTTTATGATCCTTATACAGGAAATTATAGTGATAAAATATCAAGCTTTAATTATGGCGGCGGTGTTTTTGTAAGAGCTTACCCGGTCCGCTTTCTATTTGTGCAATTACAGCCTGAAGAAAACTGGATTACGTACAATGATAAAAGCTATGAGAACGGCCTAACCGGTAAAGCGCATGTTAATGCAACGAGTTTAATTGGTGGCATTGGTTATTCACAGCGTGTTGTAACGCAAGGCAGTTATTTTTTTATGATTGGTTTGGATTTGCTTGATAATGTAAACTCACCCTATCGCGATGAATACAATCATGCTGAACCAATTATTCGCGGCGGTTTTGATGTGTATCTTCATCCATCACGGAAGCCAAAGCCAGAGGGTCATATATTATAACAAGATTCTTCTTCCAGTCATTATATAAAAAGCCTTCTGCTTGCATTGTATTAAGATGCGCAATTAAATTGTTGTAATAGCCATCAGAATTCAACAGCACAATTTTTTTGTTATGAATGTTTAGTTGGTTCCATGTAATCATTTCAAATAATTCATCCATCGTTCCATAACCTCCGGGTAGTATAACAGCAGCATCACTTAATTCATACATCATCTTTTTTCTTGTATGCATATTTTCAACAACATGCAAAGCAGTAAGCGTTTGATGCTGGTGTTCTTTCTCATTTAATAAAGATGGAATTACACCAACCACTTTACCATTGTTGTTTAAAACCGTATCGGCAACAATTCCCATTAAGCCATTTTTTCCGCCACCGTAAATAAGCTGAATATTTTTTTGTGCGAGTATCAAGCCAACTGCTGCTGCATGTTGTGCAAATATTTTATTATTGCCTAGTTTAGAACCGCAAAAAACTGCAACTGAAGTCCACATTTATTTTTGCATTGCAAGTTATATTTGAATAAGCAATCTTAATCTTATTGTTTGCTGAAATTGTTATGCCTGTTTCAATAGATGAAAGACAAGTATTGTTATATTCAATGATGTTGATCAACAATCTTCAATATTTTTAATTGCGAAGTTGTATTTTGCTAATCCTTATTAAACAGCTTAATGTCACCAACACTTCTTTTTGTTTTTGTATTGATCTATTTTTTATTGTTGCTTGCTGTGGCATGGTACACCAGCCGGAATGCAGATAATAATTCGTTTTTTATTGGTAACCGCAACAGTAACTGGATGCTTGTTGCTTTTGGAATGATAGGTACTTCTTTAAGCGGAGTAACATTTGTAAGTGTGCCCGGAACTGTTGGCAGCAATGGTTTTGGCTACTTCCAGGTGGTGATTGGAAATTTTATCGGTTACTGCTTAATTGCGTTTATTCTTTTGCCGTTATACTATAAACTGCAGGTTACTTCAATTTATAATTATTTGCTTAACCGCTTTGGTAAAACAGCACATAAAACAGGTGCATCTTTTTTTATTATATCAAGAATGCTTGGCGCAACCGCAAGGTTATATTTAGTAATAAATGTGATACAGCTTTTTATACTTAATAATATGCATGTGCCTTTTTGGCTTACAACCTTTGTTATTTTATTAATGATTTTGTTATACACTTTTAAAGGCGGTGTTAAAACAATTGTATTTACTGATATGCTTCAAACAACATGCATGCTGCTTGGTCTAATTGTTTGTATTTATTTTATAAAAAGCACACTTGGTTTTTCTTTTAGTGACACTATTCATTCATTACAACAAAAAAATTATACAAAGATTTTTAATACTGATGTAAAGAGCAATGCATTTTTTTTAAAACAAATAATTGGCGGTGCATTTTTAACTATTGGAATGACAGGCCTTGACCAGGAGATGATGCAAAAAAATATCAGCGTAAGAACATTGAAAGATTCACAGAAAAATATGCTCACCTTCAGCCTGATTTCTGTTGGCGTAAACTTTTTATTTTTATTGTTAGGTGGATTGTTATATGTGTTTGCCGCATCAAAAAACATAGCTATAAAAGGCGATGATCTTTTTCCAACCATTGCATTAAGTTATATGCCTGCTGTTGTTTCCATCATTTTTATTATCGGTTTAATATCAGCTTTATTCCCCAGCGCAGATGGCGCATTAACCGCGTTAACTTCATCTTTCTGTATTGATATTTTAGGCTTAAAACGCAATACATTTTTAACTGAAAATCAAACAAAAAAAATAAGACAGGGCATACATATATTATTTGCGCTCATCTTCTTTTTATGCATTATGTTTTTTAAATGGGTAAATGATAAATCAATTATAACATTAATACTTACTGTTGCAGGTTATACTTACGGGCCGCTGCTTGGCTTGTTTTTATTCGGCATTTTTACAAAGCGTTCATTGCCGCAAAGTATGTTACTAATTGTTGTTTGTATAGCGGCGCCCATTTTATCTTACATTTTAAGTATTAACGCAATACAATGGTTTAATGGTTATGCAATTGGAATTGAGTTGTTACTTATAAACGGCTTACTTACTTTTGCCGGGCTTTTAATTATTTCAAAGCCAATTGCAATTACAAATGCAATGGATAAATAAAATCGCTGAAGACTATTCATCATTATTTACAACACAATTAGATAATGTGTTGCAACAAATTTATGATGATACCATTTTAAATCATCCGCATGCACATATGATCAGCGGACCGGTGCAGGGGAAATTTTTAGAGTTTATAAGTTCTTTGCTTCAGCCAAAATATATTTTAGAGATTGGAACGTTTACAGGTTTCAGTGCAATATGTTTGGCAAAAGGGTTACAGCATAATGGTGAATTGCACACTATTGAATTGCGCGAAGCAGATGCTAACACTGCGTGGAAAAATATTAACAAAGCAGCCATGCAACAAAAAATACATTTGCACACAGGTGATGCAAGGGAGATTATAGCGACTTTAGATTTTAAATGGGATCTTGTTTTTATTGATGCTGATAAAACTTCTTATATAACATACTATGAAGAGGTTTTAAAACGTTTAAGCAGCCGTAGCTTAATTATAGCCGACAATGTTCTTTTTCACGGGCAGGTGCTTGACGAAAAGATTAACAACAAAAGCGCAATTGCCATTGACGCTTTTAATAAACATGTTTTAA
>CAZZXW010000008.1:0-16190 GCA_964658095.1 uncultured Parafilimonas sp.
TAATAATTCGAAGAAAACCTTAGTTATACGTACGTTTGAATTGGTGGATACAGATGTTACCGGGATTATGGATAGCTTTATCGCAGAATAAATAATTTCACTAATATAGCTTCGTATTAATTCATATTTATAAACATAGTCAGTTTTCATTTCCTTCATCATCTTTTGAAACAATGAATTAAAATGCTCATTAGCCATAGCATTTAATGGAAGAACAGGTTTCGCATTATTTGTAAAAAGAGGAAGACTGTTTAAGTTTAGCCTTGCATTTTCTGTAAAGAACTCATCTTTAAAAACACAGAAATACCCCGTTGTTTCAGGCGTCAGTATATCGTAGGTGTATGGGACATTGGGATTGAAGAATAGTAAGGTATCGTTCTTTACCAGGATACTTTCATCACCATAATGAAAAATATTTTCACCACGCATAAGCATAATTTTATAAAAATCCCTTCTTACATATGTAGGCGTAGTATAATCCCGCTTCACATTGTCTTCAATTTTAAACACCTCAAAACTTCCAATATCACGCTTACTAATTGTTGGTGAGTTTTTGAATTTATATTTATAAAACTTTTCTAATGATTCCAATTCAATCTTTGTTTTCATTTCTGTTGAACTTTTGCTGTTAGCTTACAGCTTACGTTTCAGCCTTTGTGAAGGCACAGCGCTAATTAACTGTTAGCCGTACAAATGCTGATTTGAAAAACTGAAGTTGAAGATAATTACAAATGTTGAAAAGCAAATGTTGGCTTTAATTTCAAGCATTGTCTCCCGAGAGAACGATGCGTGAGAAGAGTTATTTGTAAAAGTATCTCTTTGGAAAGATGTAGCTGAACATTAAACGCATCTTCCTTGAAAGGCGACAATGCAGAACAGAAATAATGGAAATATAAATGTTCTTACCTTTTCAGGTACTTCATTAATGATGCATTTATGCATATCTTTTAAACAAATAAGTTGTTAAGCGTATATAAGTTTTAAAGCTATTTTTATATTTCCACTAAATTCTTATGTGGCACAACAATGATTTAGCTGATCATCAATATAAATAATCATAATCCGGAAAAAAACTTATGAATGTTATCTCACCATGGATGCCTGTTATAAAAGACGTACTACAATGTGAAACTGTTTTTGATAGAGAAGTAAAAGGTTATTTGATCAGTGTACGTTGTGCAGCTAATGCATTGTTTGTAGTAGTGGAATGCAAAAATGCATGCTGTGTGTTGTTAAGAAGCGCCTACACACCAAACGGCAACCTCGAAGTTATAAATACCTCATCACTTGATGATGGCATTGAAGTGCAGCTTAAATCACTTTATGGCGTTTTTAATATAAAAGTCCGCATGCTTAAAAGTGAGCAACTATTATTTCGTAGTACTACTTCGTTTATTCCTTCAGAAGCATTATACCTGCCTTTCTGGCCCAGAGATCTTATTATAACAAATAAAAGATCTTCAATAACGCAGCAAGGTGAGATACATATTACGCAAACCGGGGCACGCAGCGCTTTACAATATATTACTTTGGATAAACCTGTAGCCGGAAGCTTACTTTATTTTCAAAACCTCACAGCATTAAATCAGTATGCCGGGCTTACTGAAACATCACTTGCTCATTCAGTTGGCGGCACCTGGCCTGAAGTTGGATTTGCGCTTCCTTCTTCAACAAAAAAGCCCTTATTAAAAAATAAAGAAATTATCATCTCTGATGCATTTCTTTGTTTTGATGATACACAAAACAAGAATGTGTTTACCCAGGCAAAACAATATTTGAACCTGCTTGCTGAAATCTATCCATATTTACCAAGGCCGGAAACCACCTATCATCAATGGCCGCAAATACTGGACAAAGGGTTACGCGATTTGCAGTTCAATCATGCATGTTGGTCTCATGCAGATGGCAACGATTATTTAAATGCTTACGCGGCTGATTACAATACACCGCCTGAAATTATGGTGCAGCTGGCAGTACTGGTGCCCCTGCTTGAATATAAAAGCTGGAGTAAAGATCATTTACCTGCTATTGATAAAATTAAGGCAGGATTAAAATCTTTTTATGATGAAAACCTCGGTACAATTGTTCGCTGGTTGCCGGCACAGGTACAAAATTTAGATGGTTCTGAAGAGCAGTTAAGTGCTGATGTTATGGACTCGTGGTATTTGCATCATCCGTTACTTAACCTTGGGCGAATAGCACTGCAGGGAGATGGATCCGCAAAAAAATTATTTTTAGATTCTTTGGAATTTGCTATTAAAGTTGCCCATCATTTTAAATATCAATGGCCGGTTTTTTACAATCTTAAAACCCTTGAGATAATTAAAGCAGAAACAAAACCTGGCGAAGGCGGCGAGCATGATGTAGCAGGTTTATATGCTTACGTAATGCTGAAAGCCTGGAAGCTTACAAAACAAAAAAAGTATTTAGTTGAAGCAGAGAAAGCTGCTAAAACGCTAGCTGCTAAAAAATTCAAGCTGCTCTACCAGGCTAATAACACTGCGTATGCAGCCAATGCAATGCTGCAACTTTTTATAGATACAAAAGATGAATTGTATTTAAACACTGCGTATTTGTGCCTTGCTAACATCTTTAAAAATGTGCAGTTATGGGAGTGTAATTATGGTTATGCAAAAGACTATTCAACTTTTTTTGGCGTATTTCCTTTAAATGACGCACTTTATACTGCAGCCTATGAAGAACAGGAAGTATTTGCCGCCCTGCACCAGTTTTTAAGTGACGCGGAGAAGATAAACATACTGCCTTCTGTTTCTTTGTTACTTGCAGAATACATTCGTTATTTGGTGCACCGGGCATACTTTTATTATCCTGGCAACTTGCCGGCAAAAATGCTTTCAGAAAAGATAAAAATGGGTGAAGTAGATCCAAAATTATGGATTGCACTGGAAGATATTCACGATGGTTGGGAGCAAGCAGGAACGGTAGGGCAGGAAGTTTATGGTGCCGGTGTTGCGTTTGGTATTGTGCCACGTCATTATTATCGGGTGCCAGGTGAGCAATTTATGATGTGTATTGATTATCCATCTTATGGATTTAAGGCTAAAAAAGGTAGTATCGCTTTAAAGGTCAAAGGTGTTGAAACGCTCACTTGTCGTTTATTGATTATACCTGCAGATAGTGCTATACTTCCTTCTTTTACAATTTTTACAAAGCAACAAAAAGAAACTATAGAAGGTGTTGCAACCAGAGAAGGAAATATGGAATATAAAATAAAGGGCAACCAGCAGTTAATTATCACATGGATGAAGAAAAATTGATGTTTATGATAAATACAAATGTTGAATAGTGCATTGTCTAACGATATAACAAAAGATCAAAAGTATACTGATACATATCGCAATGTGCCTTTCTAATTAGAACACATTGCGGAGAAGGGAAACCGCTGTTAGCAGCAATTTCTTAAGAATTATTGAGGAAAGCTATAAAGCGTATAAATTATTTACTTCTTACCGTAACAATTACCCTCTGGTAACTTGTGAAAGTTTGATTTTAATAACAACTTAAACGTATCATTACTAACAATCTTGTATTTTCATTTTAAAATCAACTAAATAAAATTTTTACTGTTAAGTGATTAGTCTAAAAATGGTTCATTATAATTTGGGTCAGTTCCAAATCTTAAAACATGTCCGTCCGGGTCTTCAACATGCATTTCCATTGCCCAGGAATAATTAGTTGGTGCTTGCCTTATTTTTACTCCTTTTGCTTTTAAGTCGTCGTGCAATTTAAAAATGTCCCCGTCAAACCCAACCCAAATCCAGGTACCTTTATTTCCTTGCGCACCTTTGCATAAATATATTCCTGCGTTCTCACGGTTCACGCTTGTAAAATCATCCGTTCCCCATTCCACTTCCTCAAAACCAAGAATATCTTTGTAAAAAGCTCTGCTTGCATTCATATCTTTTACTGAAAGTATAGTTTGTAAACCTTCAATATGAATTCCTAATTTGTCGCGAATATCTTTAGCAGTATTCATCGTTTTTAGTATTAAGTTTTTTCAACTTTTACAGTGTTAAAATACTATAGCAGCCAACGGCTCAGTGTTGCTTGCAGGCGGGTAATAGCGCTGTGTCAACCGATAACCGAAGCTAAATTAATGTTTTATTGTTGATGTTATTACAATGCTCAACTGCGCTGTGTTAGCCGGAACAAAAGCTGAAAGCGAACCTGCTGCCGAAGTGGGTAATGTCAGCCCTGCTTGCATTAATACCTTTGTTGTACGCTGGCTTGCTGCTTATTTCTGTAGAACCAAATCTTTTAAATTAATACTTCCACATTCAATTTCTTTTTCGCTTATTAATGGATGTTGTGCCTCGCTGGCTCGTGAAATTTTATAAACAAGATTTTGCCCCTTTATACTTGGTCCTGTTTGAAATGGAGCCCCTACTTCGTGGTCAAAGATAATTATGACATAAAAGCCACTCGATTCTCTTGGGTTAATCATTCTTTTTAAGGATGATGGCTTATTCGTCAAGCCCTAAATGCTGCTAAATTTTATAATTAAAAGTTCATTTTATTTCTGTTGCCCAATTATAATGTCGAGCTGATAACTAAAGCTAAATAGCTAAACAAAAGACGTGTTGCGTTTTGTCAGCCAGTTTTTTACCAAACCTTTTGTTGTGCGTTCGAGCTATTCTAAAATTCTATACCAATTATCTTCAATTTTCCAATTGTTCTTTGGGTGATTTTTTATTTCGTTGTCTAATTGCTCTATTTCTTTCGTGTCATTTGTATAAATAAAACTGGTTGACGGAGCAATCATAATACTTCTGATAACCCAAAACGTAACAGTCAATTTATTGGTTTGTTTGTTTCGATATATTGATATTTCATTGCCACCATTTGATAATATTGGAAATTCAAACGGCAATTTGCAAATGCCATTTGAATCTGATTCAAGTTTGTTCTTTTTAACTTGTTCTACTATGTCTACACGTTTATTGTAAAATATTTTTCAGTCAATTTTTTCAATAAGTCTATTTACAACCCAACGATTAAGTGTAAAATAAAACAAGCATGCAAACACAGTAACTTTCAAAATCCTGAGCTTAGATAAAGATTTTCTTTCTTTAAATAACTTAACAATTTCAATTACAAAAATGACAAAGAAAATGAATGAAAACACTAACCAAAATAACAAACCAGCAACTGAAAGCAAATAATATTCAGATAAGGTCAATATAATCCAACCAATAATTATGAAAAGTAAAGTTCGTTTGTTCATCAATCTATTTAGAAATGAATTTGAGGTTTTTACGAGGCATGACACACAACGTTAAAGCATTTGTGAAGGCATGGCAATAGCGATTAGTCTGCCTGGTACAAATGCTTAATTGAAAACTGAAGTTGAAGATAATTACAAATGTTGAATAGGGTGTTGTTGGCTTGAACAAAGATGATAGGATTATTGCTGTACAAGTGCGGTTCGTCCGCCATGATTTTACAAATGGAAAGTTGGCTGCATGTGTTTTCTTAATGTCTGGTTTTTGTTATTGCCAATTTAATTGCATTATAAGCATTTACAATTCCTCCGCTTACTGATAAACTATTAAAAGGAACTTGTATCGTTGTTTGAGGCTTGTTTACTGTTTGATTTGGCTTAAACGAAGAGTTCAAAATAATTTCTTTTATTTCTTTAGGAGTTAAGGAAGGGAAGTATGAAAGTAACAGTGCTGCCACGCCAGTCACTATTGGTGTTGCCATGCTTGAACCTGATTTGAAATCATAATTATTATTGGGGACAGTTGAATAAATATCGCTGCCCGGCGCAAATACATCTACATTTATTTTTCCATAGTCTGAATAAGGATGAGCCAACCTATAATCAAACAGAGCCCTGCTCCAGCCTACAGTTATAACATTGCCTGCTCTTATGCCGTTACTATAAATGGCTATTGGATAATGATAATTTGTTTCACCGTCAATATTCACACCATCATTACCAGCGGCATGGATAATAAGGACATTCATTTTTTCTGCATACGCAATTGCTTTATCAACTAAGCTTTTATCAGAAGAAAACAATTTCGAAAAACTCATGTTGATTATTTGTGCACCATTATTAACTGCATACATTATTGCATTCGCCACATCTTTATCTCTTTCATCACCACCAACAGTCGTTGCAACTATCGGCATTATTAAAACGTTATCAGCAATGCCATCAATCCCTATGTTATTGTTTCTTTGAGCGCCAATAATACCTGATACGTGTGTGCCATGTGAAGTATTTGTTGAAAGCTTAAATTTTGCGCTTCCATAAAATTTATTCGCATCAGACGAATCATCATTTGCAATGAGTAAATACGAATGATAATTTATATTATAAACATAACGATTATCGATCGAATCTGTACTGCTTTGCTTATCTAAATAATCTTTTTTGGCATGGATATAAATTGCATAATTCTTCTTTTCAAGCAATGTTAAACCGCCAGTATCAATATTCTCAAATTTGTCTTTCCATGCATTATAAAACTGTGTTGATGCCGATTGCTCTTTTTCTATAATAGTTCCATCAGATGTGCCTCTAAAATTCCAGCCATGTATGTCGTCAATATATCCATTGTTGTCATCGTCAATACCGTTATCGGGTATTTCTTTTTTGTTTGTCCAGATAATATTTTTTAAATCGTCATGTTCAATATCAACGCCGTTATCTATCACTGCAACTATAACAGTGTCAGGTTTTCTATCTTTTAAAAGCGCATATGCTTTCGTTAAGCTAATACCGGCAATAGAGTCATCGTTCGGATCTTGCTTAAACCAGTCTCTTTGAATTGGTTGCCTTGATGAAGTTTGTGCACTTATATTTTGAGTAAGGGAAATAACAAAGCAAAGTAATATAGTCTCAAGAAAGCTTTTTTTGTTTTTTAATATCATTTTAAAAGTTTGCGAGTTAGCATCACATTGCAGCCAATGGTTAAAGTGTTTATGAAGTTGTGGCATTTGAAACACATCAGTCTCAATTAACCACTGAAGCAAAATAGTGATTCAAAGTTGAATGCCTAACCTCCCGCAACAATTCATAAACACATTGTTAACTGCCGGCAATGTTCATCATTTTTATCTTTTGCGCACTGTTACATTATCTCCCTCTTTTGTTTCGAGTATATCAAAAGCTGCGGTATCAGAACTTCTGAAAACATAAATAGTGGTAGGTGCTGAAAGTAAAAAGAATGTGTCATTACTTGTTGGGTACATAACGTCTTTTCCATTTTCTCCTTCGAGTTGAAGATGCCCATTTATCTTCTCAATTTTTATTGTAGAAGTGGTTGTATCTCCATAATAAACGCCGGTATATTTATCCAGTAAAGTGTCAGGCACTTTTACCAACGTTTTCATAGTTGGGTTATACAAACCTTTCCAGCCGTAAGTAATTGCAACACTTGTCAGAATTTCATTATAGAGTGGTTCTCCATTTTCAGAGTTGGTTAAGATGACAACACCTTTTCCATTTGTCATTCCTCCAAGATAAATGCCTCTATAGCCTAAATTATGTCCTGTGTGCGCAAAATATTTCTCTCCACCAAATTGAAGAATAAAAAACCCCAATGCCATATTCGTACTATTTAAAACCGGAGTTAACATCTTCTCTGCTGTTGCCTTTTTCAAAATGCCTGGTTTATCTTGTAACGATTGTTGAACCGAAATAATGAGTTTAGCAATATCAGTGGAAGTTGACCAAAGTCCATCAGGCGCTAATTCCGGGTAAATATTAAAGTTGCCGACTACTTCTTTTTCACTATCGTCATACGCCGCTGCAAAATTTTCGTACGTTACATTAAGTGTCTGGCTATAACTACTATGGGTCATCTGTAAGGGTTGTAAAATGGTCTGTTGCAGTAAGCCTGCATAATCAGGATTGATATTGTCTTCTAAAATTTTTCTCACTGGTGTTATCCCTCCTCCAGAGTAATGAGCCTGTGTATTAGGTGGTAAAATGGGTTTCACGGCATCGTTATTGGCAGGTCTTTTACCGGCAAGTATGGCATTAAGAGTTGGAATGGTATCATTCTTTGAATAGCCTGAAAAGCCTTCTGTACCGAGCCCCGCTGTATGACCTAACAGGTTTGCAATCGTTATTAGCTTGCCTCTTGAATATTCATTGTCTGGAAATGTCCAGGTTTTAAGATAAGAGCGAATGTTTTTATTTAGAGAAAGTTTGCCTTGCTCATAAAGTTTCATAACACACATAGCGTTTAACGATTTGCTTATGGATGCTGCCTGGTAAATGGTATTCACATCGGCTACTCTTTTTTGTTGTATGTCTGCATAACCATACGATTTTGCCCATTCAATTTTTCCATTATTAATTACCGCAATTGAAACAGAAGGAACTTTATAAAATTTCATTCTATCCTTGATGTTGTATTTTATTTCAGTACCATCTGAAAATATTACGCCACTGGGAAGTCCATTTTCAACTTTTGATATGTTTGGATTGTGCTTTGTCGTCTGTGCAAGAGCGAAAGCTTGACTAAAAATAAAAAGGAGAAAGAAGGCGAGCTTATTTGCCATTGTAATAGTTAGCGTGTTCGTTTTGTGATTTACTTGCAGCTAACGTGCAAGCATCTGTTAAGGCATGGCAATAGCAATTGGTCAGCCTGGTTCAAATGTTTAATTGAAAACATAAGTTGAAGATAGATACAAATGTTCAATAGCCTAATGTCTGTTTGAACAAAAGATGGTAAGAATTACTGCTGCACAACTGGCTGGTCAAGCCATGCTTTTACAAATGCATATGTTAGCGGCAACATTGCCTTATGTCGGAAAGGGTTGTCCTACATTTTTTTTGTAAATTAAGCAGAAAGCTTCGCCAGCTTTTCCATACAACTTTTTATAATCTTCCAAGTTATTAATATAGTCAATTAGCTGTTTATTTGTCAATGTTGTTTCCAACGTCAAATCCGAAATCTTGAAAGGGAATTGATTGTTGTCTGGATTAGGTGTGTGTAAAAACAATGCGTCGCTGTGACTATCAAAGTCAAGTAAAATAGAATAAAGTTGAAAATCCTGTTTTAGTTTTTTTGTTTTGTCAATCAATAACTCAAAATGTCTAAACAACTTGTCCAAATGTGGTTTTCTTCTTTTGAAACTATTACTTCCATAACCCCACGAGTCAAAGTGAAAATGCCAATTATGCTCCCAAGTTTGAGGATTGTCAAAATCAAGCCAAGTGTTTTTGTCAAAATCAAGTTTTAAACCAAGATTCTTTTAATATCGTTTAATACCTCTTTGTTTTTTTATACCGTTCATATGTTATAATACATAATTCTGAAGAAAATACAGGCATTCTAAATCAACAACTTAACGTTATACAAATTCAATTGTCGTTCAGAACAATCACAACTCCATTCTATTAAAGCTGCCTGTTTAATTTTAAATATTAAATCCCTGTTCACACAAACAATTCATTCGCCTGCCTCAATCACTTTAAGCCCGTAATACTTTGGAGAAGCCGCATGTTCATTACCTTCAATAGTGTTTATTTTAAGCAAGGCAATCCAGGGTTGATCGGGCAATACAAGCCGCAGACGGCAATCTTTTGCTTTGCTCTTAAGCACATATACGGTACTCTCCGTACTTTCAGTACGCAGCCCGTTGTTTTTTGCCGCATCACCATATAACAATATCAGCTCAAAATAGTAGTTGGTCATCAGTGTATTTAAACGTTGTATAGTCAGTTCAGTAATAGGTATAGTTACCACAATTTCATGCTTGGTTAACTTTACGGCAAGCAGTGTTCCCAGCAGGCCTTCAAATGGATATTCCGCCGGCTGAAAATCAAAATCTTTCAGGCAATCCAGCGAAAGCTTGTTTGTTAACTGCAATGTTTTTCTAAGCTTGCCGGATATCCTGGCATGTACGGTGCTTTTAGCCAGCGATTGCGTAAAGGGGCGCAGCTTTTTAAGTATGCGTGTAGCTGCAGGAGCACTTTGTTTCATTAAGCTGCTGCTTTCCTTCAGGGCATGGTTTAGCTTTGCTTTTTTTACAGAGCCCCGGTTCAGTCTCCAGTAGCCGCCTTTAACGGTATTTACCCAAATGTAAGCACCAGCTAATGGTATAGGTGGTCGCATCCATTCTTTGCGCAACTTCATGTAGTAAATTTAAATTAAAAATAGGATTTATAGCTTAATTATAGCTTGTTTATAGCTACACTACAGTTTAGCTATAACTATACTCATTGTATAATCAGGTTATAGTCAGCTATTACCTACCCCGGTTACAAGCATAACAAATTCTTTTACCTCACATTAAAGCGGCACAAGTAATTTTATAAAATGCTTTTAAAAGTATTGGGTAAAAATCCTTCAGGTGATGAACTTAAAAAGGTGGAAGCTTCTTCCAATTATCAAAACAAAAGTTTCCGGAACCTGGTACCAACACCGGTGATGCAGGACGTGTCAATGTTTTCTGTTTTGTGGAAGTTTATGAATAAACCAAAAACGGCGGTGCCGCCAAAACCGCTTCCATCAATTAAAACGGATTTGAAATCTTTACATGGTGATGCACCCGTAATTGTTTGGTTTGGGCATTCATCTTATTTAATAAAAATAAACGGCAAGCATATCTTGGTTGATCCTGTGTTCAGTGGCCATGCTTCCCCATTTTCTTTTTCCATGAAGAGTTTTGCAGGCACAGATGTTTACAACGTTGATGATTTTCCGCCTGTTGATGTGCTGTTATTAACACATGATCATTTTGATCATCTTGATTATGAAACATTAAAAAAAATTGTTCCCAAAACATCATTGATCTGTACATCGCTTGGGGTGGCATCGCATTTACGTTATTGGGGCATTACAACAAACATCAAAGAATTTGACTGGTGGGATAATAACGAAATCTTAGCCGGTATGCAGCTAACGGCTTTGCCTGCACGTCATTTTTCAGGAAGAACTTTCGTAAGAAATAAAACACTCTGGTCAGCATTCGTACTTGAAACCAATAACTATAAAATATTTATTGGCGGCGATAGCGGTTACGGAGATCATTTTAAAGCGATCAGTGAAAAGTATAGTTCATTTGATCTCGCCATCCTGGAATGTGGCCAGTACAATGAGGCCTGGCATAATATACACATGATGCCGGAGGAAACTGTTCAGGCATGCATTGATCTTAAAGCAAAAGTTTTAATGCCGGTGCATTGGGCTAAATTCTCTCTTTCTTTGCATCCCTGGAACGAACCAATAAAAAGAGTTTGTAAAAAAGCAGGCGAATTAAAAATACCTATAACAACACCATTAATGGGTGAACCTGTTATTATTGGTAACGCCTATCCTGAATCACAATGGTGGAATTTATAGTTAGCAGGGCTTAAACATTGTTAAGTTAAGTTGCAGGATTTAAACTACTGTATAAATTGCAATTGCCCCGGTTACCGGGGCAATTTGCTTACTAACCATCTGTCTTTACTTAATTAGCTTGCAATGCTCCTGTTAACACAGGGTAATCGTTATAACCTTTTTCTCCGGGTGTATAAAACGTATCAAAATCAGGCTGGTTAAGTTCAGCACCAATACGAATGCGTTCTACAAAATCCGGGTTTGCCAGCAATGGCCGCCCAAAAGCAACCAGTTCGCCCTTGCCTTCTTCTAAGTCAGCTTCTGCACGGGCTGCATCATAACCTCCGGAAAGAATAATAGTGCTGCCAAATGCTTCACGCACTGCATCTTTCAGTTTCTGCGGTACTGCCGGTGCACCCATAGATGAATGGTCAACCACATGTATGTAGGCAATACCGGTTTGTTTAAGGCCTGAAGCAAGCTGTATATATTGCTGCTCTGTATGTTCATCAGCCTGCATTTCATTAAAGGCGCCAAAAGGCGATAAACGGATACCTGTTTTGCCTTTACCAATAGCATCAGCTACGGCTGCCGCTACTTCAAGCACAAAGCGGTTGCGGTTTTCAGGTGTGCCTCCATACGTATCAGTGCGGTGGTTGGATGCAGAATTTAAAAACTGGTCAAGCAGGTAGCCGTTGGCACCGTGTAATTCTACACCATCAAAACCTGCTTCAACAGCATACTTTGCGCTCTGCACAAATTCAGCAATTAAATCAGCAATTTCTTCTATGCTTATTTCTTTTGGAACCGGCAATGGCTGCAGGCCTTGCTTGTCTGTATACATCTGCGTGTTGGCAGCAGCTACAGCAGAAACACCTCTTACGATGCCTTCATCAGGCAGGTTTAAAGGGTGTGATATGCGGCCGGTATGCATTAGCTGCACAAATATTTTCCCGCCTTTTTCATGCACGGCATCAGTTACTTTTTTCCATGCGTTTACCTGTTCTTTATTAAATAAACCAGGAATGCGGGCATAACCCAAACCATCCGGTGAAGGTGCTGTACCTTCTGTAATGATCAGTCCTGCTTCAGCACGGTCGCTGTAATATTTAACCATTAAGTCGTTTGGAATGTTATTGATGGCACGGCTGCGTGTCATCGGCGCCATAACAATCCTGTTTGCAAGCCTGGTACTGCCAAGCGTGTATGCACTGTATAACAACGGGTATGATGCACTCATAATAATCTGTTTGTATTTTTTATATTTGATTTTGATTGTTTATCAGGAAGCCATTATTTGCATTAATCATATTTGATAAAATAAAGATTTACCTTTACTTGCAAATTGCAAGTGCAAACTTACATGATTACTTGTAAAATGCAAGTATTATTTTTTTATGAAGAAGAAAGAGGAAGAAGCCTGTCGCCGTTCAGCATGTGCCATTAGCATGGCGCTGGAAAGCATTGGCGATAAATGGTCGCTGCTCATTTTGCGTGACCTGATGTTTACCGGTAAGCGTACTTATGGCGAGCTGCAGGCATCTGATGAAAAGATTGCTACCAATATACTGGCCGCCCGGCTGCTCTCGCTTGAAGCAAATGGTTTAATAAGAAAAGCAGTTGACCCTAACAACGGGCGGCGTAGTTTATATTTTCTTACTGAAAAGGGTATTGACCTTTTGCCCGCTATTATTGAATTAAGACAATGGGCCGAAAAGCACAATGATGAAGCAGCAGGTTGCACTAATGCCCTAAAGCTTACTGATAAAAACCGTAAAGAAATATTAACAGCGTTTAAAAGAAAACTGAAAGCCACGCATTGCGTTAAGTAATTATCACGATTTTATTTCGTCTTACCAACGATGTTGTTAAATAATGCAAAGCATCATTGCAGGAACAATCTTTGTTATAAAATAAATTGTATGAACAGCAAACCCATTTCACCTGTACTACATGGCGCAATAGATTATCTTTTTTCAGCAGCATTACTTACTGTTCCGCGCATTTTAAGGTTGAAGAAAAAAGCAAAATATTTATTTGCTGCAGATGCTGCAGGCACAATAGCATACAGTGTATTTACAGCGTACCCTTTAGGTGTTATACAAATCATTCCTTATAAGCTGCATCGTAATGTAGATATTGCCAACATTGCTATGCTTGCACTGGCAACGTTGTATAAACCTGTAAGGAAAAATAAACAGGCAGTACTTTTCAATCTAACAATGATTTCAGCAGCCTTAGTGACTGTATTGCTTACTGATTGGGACAAGGATGATAATCAATACATGCGTTACTAGGATTCATTTCTACAATGTTGATATGTAATCGCTGTAACTGTTAATCAAATTCAGATTAATATCTTCACTGATAATTTAACTGTTGCAACAGCATTAATTTGTAAACTTATCATGGACAATTTAATTATACGGAAAGTAGCAAAGCCGGATAATACACGGCTTGCAAATTTAATAAGAGACGTATTTGATGAATATAATGCGCCGCATCAATGCACCGTTTATTCAGACCCTACCACAAATGATCTTTATACATTGTTTCAAAAACAGCGATCGGTACTTTGGGTCGCCGAACTTGATAAAAAAATACTTGGTTGTTGTGGTATTTACGCAACCGAAGGCTTACCTGAAGATTGTGCAGAGCTGGCTAAGTTTTACTTATTACACGAGGCCCGTGGTAAAGGCATTGGTAAGAAATTGATGCAGCAATGTTTTCAGTCTGCAAAAGATATAGGTTATAAAGATTTATACATAGAAAGCTTGCCGCAGTTTTCAATAGCAGTAAGCATGTATGAAAAATATGGGTTTGTAAGAATAGATAAACCACTTGGTAATTCTGGCCACACATCCTGTAACATCTGGATGCTTAAAGAACTGGATGCTGTTGCAGAATAAGAAAACTATATAAACAAATACTTGTTTTAATATCTTGTTGCACGGCTAAGTTGTAGCTTTATTTTATGAAGCCTTATGTTCTGATTTTAATATTAGTTTTTACTTCAGTTGTGTTATCCGCACAACCAGCTTTAAGCGATTCCATTTACTCAAAGGTTACTACAAAACAGGCAAGAGAGCAGCGTTATAAATTCCTGGTTGATACTACCATTAAGCAATACCTCGCAGACCCTTTGAACGATGATAATGAAGGTGAATGGAATGAAGCTTTGTGGAGCATGGAATTATTGCAATACAAAGATGCATTCACAAAGCAAAAGTTAGTAGTTGCATGGAACAATGCAGCACAACTTTCAGATGATTTTCAAAAGAACCTGTTGGAAACAACTTATTCATTATACAAAAAAGAATTTAAAACACAGGCATTACAGTTAATGCAACAAACAAAATCAGCAGGCATTTTCATTCGCTGCGCTGAATATGTTTTAAGGGCTGATCCTGAAAATGCAAAACCACTAATTGCTTCATTGATCAAACAAAAATTTCCTGCTGACAGCAGCACAGGTTTACAGATACTAAGCAGCAGAATTACAACTGCGCAACCAGCGTCGTTACCTCCGTTGCAAGATATTTTCAGCGCCAATTTTTTAAAAGGGCAAACTGTTATTTACAGTTTGCAAAGAAGCAATCGTGATTATGCAGGCCTTGTTATTATCCGCAAGCCCGATGGTAGTTTTTTAAAAGATACGGAAGGCAATTATTTTCATACAGCACAACTGGCAAAAGCTATAACAGCATATCCGTTCTACATAACCAATGGCAATACACCGCAGGGCATATTGCGGTTTAGCGGCTTTGATGTGTCTCATCTTCTATACATTGGCCCTACAAAAAATCTTCAATTGCAGTTACCTTACGAAGCTACACCGGATGCATTTTTAACCGATAGTAGTTTACAAGATTCTTCATGGTATAAAGAACTGTATGCATCTTTATTACCTGCTTCATGGAAAAATTACAACGGCATTTATGAAAGTTTTTATGCAGGTGCCATGGGCAGAAGCGCAGTTATCATGCACGGCACAACCATTGATCCGGAGTTTTATAAAGATCAGCCTTATTATCCTCAAACACCGTCACTTGGTTGCTTATGCAGTTATGAAGCATGGGATAGTTCGGGCCATCGCATTAGCAGCAATCAGCAACAAATTGTTGATGCATTAAACAGCATTGGCAGCAGCAATGGTTATGTTGTTGTAATTGATATTAATGATAAGCACCAAGATGTTGAAATTGATGAAGTGAAATCGTTGCTGGATAGTTTCGATAAATAATATATCAAGTAAATTAATTGAAGCATCTGCTTTTATATAAAAGATAGTTGAGTATGATAAAAGTAATTATTACAGGTGCTACTGGCATGGTGGGTGAAGGTGTATTGTTTGAATGTTTGCAAAACATAAACGTGTCTGAAGTTTTAATTGTTAATCGCAGGCATTGCGAGTTGCAGCATGACAAACTTAAAGAGTTGATTGTTCCAGATTTTTTTCAACTTGACAAATATGCAGATACAATTAAAGGTTATGATGCGTGCTTTTTCTGTGCCGGTGTAAGTTCTGTAGGCATGAAGGAAGATAAGTACAGGCATCTAACTTATGATACTACAATGGCTTATGCAAAAGCATTAATTGCCGTAAACAGCAACATGGTTTTTACTTATGTTTCAGGCAGCCATACAGATAGCACCGAGCAGGGCAGGCTAATGTGGGCACGTGTAAAAGGCAAAACAGAAAATGATTTAATGAAGCTGCCTTTTAAAGCAGTATATAATTTCAGGCCGGGAGTAATGTTGCCTTTTGAAGGCCAGAAAAACTGGAAAAAAGTGTATAAACTTCTTGGCAAAATAATTAAAGCTGTTGCTCCTAAAAAAGTGCTTGGCATTCAGCAGGTTGGTAAAGCAATGATTAATGCA
>CAZZXW010000008.1:16200-22484 GCA_964658095.1 uncultured Parafilimonas sp.
ACCAGCGGCTACTCAAAATCTGTATTGGAAGTTGCTGACATAAGGCAACTGGCTGACAGATAAATCAGGATCTTATTGTTGGTTGTTTATTACAGGTTTTAATCCTTCACCAAGCTGTTTAATAACGGCATAAGAAGCACCGGAATTTTCATCTTTATTAAACTTTATTTTAAGATAGCCGGGATACTTTTTTACATAAAGCTTCATGTTATTATCAAGCGTTAAGTAAGCATCTATGCGTGTATTGGTAAAAGACATGCTGGCTTTTTTATCAAGATGCTCATCAAGATAATTATCTACTGCTGTTGTCTGGCGTTTATTAAAGTCAGCAATTATTGTATAATACTGTTCATTTTCGCTGATGGTAAGATCAATTTTATTGCGGTCTAATCTTGCACAGGAAAGCAAAAGGCAAAGCATGATAACATTACATGCTAAAACAATTGAAGTTTGTTTCATAATTTAATTGTTAATAAATAATGTAAAAAGGTTAACTGCTAACTGTTGGTAAGATTGGAATTATAAAAGTATGATATACTATAAATGTAATTATGATTGTTTGTATGAACGGAAGATTTTAAGTATGAAACAGGAATAATAAGTTTTGTCTTAAATTATACAAGAGATATTAACTAAGCGTTAAACATGGCAGGCATAGCAATTGACGAACTACAGCATTAATGAAAACCCTTTTATTTCTTTTAATATTTATGTCATTTTATTCACTTAATACAAATGCTAACACAGCAGCATACAATACAAAAGCTGATACATTTTTAAATGTTGCTTATGGCAATTATACAGCACAGCGAATGGATGTTTACTTGCCTGCCAACCGTTCATTTGCAGAAACACCTTCGCTTATTTTATTACATGGCGGCGGCTGGAGCGGCGGCTCCCGCCATAATCTATCAGCTTACATTGATAGCTTTAAAACACGGCTGCCTGATTATGCAATTTTTAATATTGATTACAGGCTGGTATCATCAAACACAAAATTTACAGCACAGGAAACAGATATTAAAACTGCTGTAGATTTTATTTATGCACAAGCTAAAAACTATAAGATCAATATAGGCAAACTTGTAATGGTTGGCGTGTCTGCAGGCGCCCACCTTTCTTTATTACAGGCTTATAAAAATGCATCACCAAAAATTGCTGCTGTTATAGATTTCTTTGGTCCTGCAGATCTTATCAGTATGTATAATAATCCATGGAATGCGATGATCCCGCATTTAATGGAATCAATGATCGGTGGTACACCTTTAACAAACAAAGCATATGCTGATTTAAGCCCTGTAAGTTTTATAAATGCTGCAACACCGCCTACATTAATATTTCATGGTAAACAGGATTATATGGTTGATGTTGCGCAATCAAAAACATTACAACAAAAATTGCAGCAGGCAGGCGTGGTTAATGAATTAATTGTTTATTCAAACGCCGGTCATGGTTGGTTTGGTAATACATTAAGTGATTCTTTTGATAAAATTGAAGTGTTTTTAAAACAACATGTGAAGACATAACAGGCATTGCTTATTTATAACTTATTCCTGTTTTTCTCCTGTTATATTTTTTAGTATTTGTGAAAGCACCAGGCCATACATAACAAACCCAACAAAAACAATATAACCCGGTTGTAATGACGTATTATTTGTAGTGATGCTTACTAATGATTCGTTATGAATATTAAGCGCTGCCAATTGGCTTTCTAATATGCCATTAAAGCCGATGTACGTCATTAAAATGCCTACTACCATTACATCTGCCATGCTCCACTTACCTGATTTAAAGGCGAAATAATGTATCACTTTATTCTTCGCCCATTTCTTATCACTCAACAAATAAATGGATGCAGAAAAGAGTTTGGCAAAAGGAAATAAGATGCTAAAACACAAAAGCAGTAAGCCAACTGCAATAGAATCGTAGCGTCCTGTTTGTATAAGTATACGCACCACATCAACAATACTTTTACTTTGAAAAAACAGCACCTGGTTTTTAAATGAAATGCTGGTACCCAGCAAATAGAAGTTGAGTGATTGTATGCGTGCATCTACTTCAATCATGGTTGTAGTAAGGCCAACAAGCAATACTAAAAGCGCTGCGATAACAGACAACATAAATAATAAGCCATACAAATCATTGCGGTTACGCAGCAGGCGCCATACTGCAAGTATTATAAGAATACATGCCAGCATACCAACTGCATAAGCATAAGTTGCATGCTCAATAGTATTAAGCATTGATGTTGTTTTCTTATTAAAAGCATCTGCATTGGCAACATTGTATTTTTTGTAAACGGTATTAATTACCAAAAGCTGCTGGTTGCGGGAACTGTCATAAGTCTGCTGGCCCAGTTGCTGCATCTTGCTTAATGTAATGCCACGCAGCCGTTCTTTGCTGGAAGGATTTTCAACCTGTGCGATAATTTGTTTTGCAAATGCAGGAACCTGTTCATGTATTGCTTTCGGATCAATAAATAAATTAAACGCAAACTTTGATATTTTTCCTTTGAAAGTTTTTTTAGGTTGTTCAATGGTTGCAACCGCCTTGTCAATAAGTGAATTAAGTAAGCCTTCAATTTCCTTTTGCAGGTCTGCACGTTGTTCAGATGTAAGGTCAAAATTTTGTATCTCCTGCGATATAACTTTTTCAAGCTGATCTCTCCACTGGCTTACTGAAAGCAGGCCGAATGTTATGTTGTTAGCAGTGCTGTAATCTGCTCTTATCTGTTGTTGTTCATTTGAAAGTGTATGTACTTTATAACCGCAAAAAGCTAATATCAATATAACAATGCCGATACCTGCAACAAGCAAGAGTTTAGATCTTTGAAACATAAAGCATAGCGGTTTTAAACTAAAAGATTAAATAAATATCAAGCCAATTTTATAACAGGAAGGTTGCTGATTAGCGGGCGGCATTAGAATAAGTTTGCTGCGATTGTTTTATCATAGTTACTAATAGAACAATGGCTGCGCCAAACAGAGCCATAATGCCGAATGACCATCTTAAGCCAATAGCCTGAGCTACAAAACCAACACCAGGCGGTATAACTAAAAATCCAAAATAACTTATGGTTGATACAGAAGCAATAGCAGTGCCGCTGCTCATTGTAGTTGACTTGCCTGCAAGGCTGAACACCATCGGCACAATGCATGATACGCCAAAACCAGTGAGTATAAACCCAAGTGCAGCAGGTATGATATAAGGAAATAAACTTGATAACAATAACCCTGAACAGATTAGCATGCCGCTGTATTTAAGTATAGTAACATTACCAAGCTTGGGCACAATTCTATCGCCCATAAACCTGCCTGCAGTCATGCAAACCATGTACAATACAAACGCTGCGGTGGCTGTTTCTTTACCGGCACCAACTGCTTTCCTGAAATAAATTCCGCTCCAGTCATACATTACATTTTCACATGCCATTGAAGCAAAGGCAATCAGCGCAAATATCATAAGATGCTTATCAGGCATAACAAATAGTTTTTTGCGTTGCGGCACATGCTGTAAAGTATAATAAGTGTTTGGATAGAATGCTGAAGAAAGAATAAGCATTGCTATACTCACTACAATAAAATGAACTGCCAGCGGTAAGCCTGATAACACAAAAAGATAACCAACAGCAGCGCCTGCAAAACCGGCCATGCTCCATACTGCATGAAATGTAGTGATGATAGATTGTGTATATAAGCGCTGCACTTCCACGCCTTGCGCATTCATAGAAAGGTTAAGCAAGTTGCGTGATGAACCAAAACAAAATAAGATGAAACATAGTTGCCAGAGCTGCGTGGTAAAACTCAACAGCGCAAGCATTAAGTTATAAAATACAGCACCAAATATCATAATGCTTTTGCTGCTGTAACGGTTTAATAAATTGCTTGTAAAAGGTACGGTAACCAAAACACCAATCGGTGCTGCGAGTAAAGCTGTTCCTAACTGCGCTTCATTAATATGCAACTGCTGCTGAATGGTTGGTATGCGTGATGCCCAGGTTGAATATCCAAAGCCTGACATAAAAAAATAAACCAATGCTGCAGTGCGGTGTTTTATGCGCGGCAATGTAGTTTTTGAAACAAGTTGCATGGCTGCAAAAATACATTTGTAGATGAGCTAAATAATATAGCTTAACTAATAAGTGCATTAATACTCCGCCATCAATTCATGCTTATAACACCACATCCATCTTTCACCGGGTTCTGCAGAGATTACAACAGGATGTGATGTTGAGTGGTAATGTTTCGTCATGTGTTTATTAGGTGAGCTATCACAACATAAAGTAACACCACAAGTTTGACAGGTTCTTAAGTGCATCCAGTGGCTGCCTGTTTTTATGCATTCTTCGCACACATGTTTTGTGGCTGTTTTTAAATGTTTTGTTTCTTCAATATCGTTACAAATTTCCTGTTGCATTATTAAGTTTTTAAGATGTGTATTTTTTAAATGATGTAAGGTCACATTCCAGTTCTGCCCTGTTCCAGTTGCCGGTATTAGCGGCTGCTTCATAAGTACTGTTCAGAAATTTTAATAAGGTTGCTTCAGGATCGTTAGCGGTTCTTACCACATCATACAATAAAAAAAACTCACCCATTTCTTTACTGTAAAATGCTTCTTTCGGCTCAACAATTTGTTCTCCAAAATTTGCTGGTGTTGGGTAACAATATGAGTAAAATGCTGCCTGCGGAAAAGCATCACTACCCGGCCAAAAACCGGCACTGCTTACCTCATGCGAATAAGCTTCCTGCATTACACGCACCGGCATGTTTGGCGCACCACCGGGATGCAATGGTGCCGCCCTGCCTGAAAAACGTGTAACCGCTAAATCAAATGCACCCCAGAATAAATGAACAGGGCTGCACTTACCCTGGAAGCCGGCTCTGAATTGTATAAAAACTTTTTCAACCCGTACTAATGCAAGCCAGTAATTATGTATGTGCTCTTTGTTATAAGTTTTATGTTCAGTATCTTTTTCAAATGGTATTGCATTTTCAATTTCATTAGGCGTAGCATGAATGTTTATATAAATGTTCAGTTTATTAAGTAGTTCAAACAATCTCTTATAGAAGTCTGCAACATTAAGTTGCTGAAGTTGCATCTGTTGTTCTGCGCCTTCACTTGTTGTTATAAAAAGCACATGCTTATTAAAATCAAATTCAATTTCAAAAACGCCATTTGCATAAGGCATGCTTCCTGTTGATAAACCTTTTGGCGTTACACATAAGGTAACATGCCATGAATGGTTGATCCATGGCATGGCTATTAACCTAATCTTACCTACTACCTGCGTAAATAGCTGAACAGTTGCCAATGTATCCCTGGATTCGCTGTACTTCAACTCAGGCCACAAAGCTTTCATAATTAAATTTAAGGTAAGTAATTTATAAAGATGCTTGCAGTGTTACTTCATTTGGCAAAATCGTTAATGTATATTTCAAACCAATTCTAAGTGCATAATTTCTAGCTGTGTGCCCAACAGCAAAATCAAAGCAAACAGGATAATTATATTCTTTAACAGCATCAAAAATTATATCATAAATATCTTTTCCAAAAGGAATAGACGTATCTTTTATTTCGCTAAAACTTCCAACAATAAGTCCCGCAAGATTATCAAGTTTACCACAACGTTTTAACTGCATCAGCATCCTGTCAATTGCATATTTATACTCACCAATATCTTCAATAAAAAGAATTTTATTTTTTGTGTTAATATCTGATTTTGTTCCGATGCTATGCGCAAGTAATGTAAGATTCCCGCCAACTAATTCGCCTTCACAAACACCGGTTCTATTTAAATTATTCGAAGCAGTTTTATACGATTGATGTTTGCCTGTTAATGCATCAAATATGGATTGAATGTATTCGCGGCTCTCATCAATTTCATTAAAAGCAGCAGCCATTGGTGCATGCAAACTCGCCATGTTATAGTTTGAATAGATGTGCGCATGTAGCAACGTAATATCGCTGTAACCAATAATCCATTTTGGATATTGAATGAATTTGTTGAAGTTGATATCATCAATTATGCGGCTTAAACCATAACCGCCTCTTGCGCAATAAACAGCTTTGATGTTACCATCATCTAACATTGATTGCAACTCATTCAAGCGTTCTTCATCCGTTCCTGAAAAATAATTGTATTGATTGCCTAATGTTTTTCCGACAACAACTTTAAAACCCCAATGTTGCAAAGTATCAATGCAACATTGTGCTTTGTCTAAAGGCATAAATCCCGAAGGACAAAGCATCCCAATCGTATCACCTTGTTTTAAATATGGTGGAAT
>CAZZXW010000009.1:0-22348 GCA_964658095.1 uncultured Parafilimonas sp.
AAGAATGAACAAAGAAGAATGAAAAAGATTTTGTTTGATTTCATGCAAAAAATTTGAAGCAGTGAAAGTAATTTAAAGTGTAATTATCAAACAACCTTTTATAATTTTTATTAAGGATACTTAGGTTAATTTAATTTTTGCTGCTTCAGGAACGGCTAATAATTTTTTGTTTGTATAATCATAACAAAGCATTCCTGTTTTTGCTTTGCCAGCTATTATTGACTGATTGTTGTTTGTTAATTCAAGCAAATAAAACATATCAAAACCATATTTATTAAAGCCTGATGCGGCAACAGAAATTTTTACTTCATCTTTATAATTCAATTCTTTTTTAAACTCAATTGCAACATCAGCCATAATTAAAGAAGCGTTCTCAAAATTCAATTCAGAATAACCAAAATGATTTAAAAACTGTTGTCTTGCTTCATGTATAAGCGACAAGAAACTATCGTTGCCAACGTGGCCGCCATAATTAAGATCTGTTATTCGGATTTTAATAATTGTTGAGAAACTGAATTCGTCAGGTAAACTTATTTTGATGCGTTCCATATTGCCGTTTTAGCCAAGTAAAAGATAGCCGTTAAGAAAATGTAGCTTTTTGATTAAATTTGTTTAAACTCTAAAGGTTGTTTGCCAACTTTAAATATAGTGGTTTTTGCATTCTTCTTTTATTTAGCCAGTCTTTGCTTGCACAATGTCCTGCCGCTTCATCTTCAATTGTACAAACAGGTTCTTGCCCGGGAAAAATAACTTTGTCTGTTCATACAAACGATACGCTGCTTAAAATTCGATGGTATAAAAACAACAGCAATATTCTTGTTAAGACAGCTGCTGCAATAAAGAATCCAAACGGAGAAGTAGTAGCGGGTGGTAATGGGACAGGTAATGGTGATGACCAGCTTAATTCACCAGAAGGTATTTGTCTTGACAAAAATGGTAATCTTTATATTGCCGATCAAGGTAACAACCGAATTGAAAAATACAACCCCGGCTATAACGCTGGCTCAACGATAGCCGGCAATAGGCGTGGAAAACGCGGAGATTCTGCTTACCTGTTAAGTGCACCTCAAGATGTATTTGTTGATAGCAGCAATAATGTTTTTGTGGCTGATTCTTATAACAACCGCATACAAAAATTCACTCAAAACGATACAATGGGTATAACTGTGGCGGGAGGCAACGGGCAAGGGTCTAATTTAAATCAGTTAACATTGCCCTTTAGCATTGTAGTTGATAAAAACGGCAATATATATACTAATGTATTTGATCGTGTTTTAAAATTTCCACCTAATTCTAATAGTAAAACTGATGGTGATCTTATAATTAATAACTATAGCGGTTTGCTTGGGATGTTTGTGGATAATGGTAATAATCTTTATATAGCAGATCAAGCAACCGGGGAAGTACAAAAATGGCCACCGAATGCGACTGCAGGCATAACCGTTGCAGGGGGGAATGGTTTTGGACCAAATAACAACCAGATCAACGCAGCCAGTGATGTTTGTCTTGATAAAAAAGGAAATGTTTTTGTTACGGATGCTAACAAATGTGAAGTGCAGATGTGGCCTCCGGGTGCTGCTACAAGTATTATTGTAGCATGTGGTAATGGTTGTGGTAATGCGCTGGATCAGTTAGATCAACCTTATGGAATATGTTTAGATGATAAAGGCTTTGTATATGTTTCAGATTCTAAAAATAACAGGGTCTTAAAGTTTGATCTTTTACCGGTTATTGATACTGTTTATATACCAACTTCACCAGGAACTTATTTTGCAATAGTTACCGATAGTGCAGGTTGTACATATACCACTAATTCAATTGTAATTGATTCTGACGCAAGAGTTACTATTACTGCATCTGCTGATACTGTTTGTACAGGTGGCACTCTTACTTTTACAGCAACACCCTACAATGTTACCGGTAACTATTATTATACCTGGATGCGTAACGATACATTAAACTATACAGGAGGCGCTATTTATATAGATACACTGAAAGATAATGGTGATGTTATAACCAGCGTGCTTAACTATGGAGAAGATTGTGTTTCCGATACTTCAAATCCGATAAAGCCCTTTGTTAATATGTTACCACAGGTTTATATAAAAACACCTATCTTACTAGCAGCAGGTGGCAGTGTTCAATTGCAACCGCAGGTTACTGGTAATATTTCAAGTTACATCTGGAAACCTGTACAGGGTTTATCAGATATTTATATAAAAAATCCTGTTGCTACACTTGTAACCAGTACTAATTATACTCTAATTGTTTCATCTGCGGGTGGTTGTTTTGATAGTGCGACTACTTCAATACAATTATTGAATGATATTTATATTCCAACAGCTTTTACACCGAATGCAGATGGATTGAATGATAACTTTTATGTACTTGGTGGTCCTGTAAGCGCCATTGTAAAAGATATGATGATTTATGATCGCTGGGGTGAAAAAATATTTGAAACCCATAACGCTTTATTAAATTCAGTAAGCTCGGGCTGGAATGGTTTTATTAAAGGTTATCCTGCCACACCTGGTGCTTATATTTATCTAATAGATATAAAATTTTTAAATGGTACAGATAAGCTATATAAAGGAACAATAACTCTTTTAAGATGACATTATTGTTGTTTTAAAAATGCAATTAATTTATCTGTTGCTTTTCTGCGATGACTAAAAACATTTTTTTTAGTTAGTTCCATTTCAGCAAAGGTTTTATCGCTGCCATCTGGAATAAAAACGGAATCATAACCAAACCCATTTTTGCCTTTGCGGTCATTTATTATTCTACCTTTTATAATTCCTTCAAATAAATACTCTTTTCCATTCCATAATAATGAAATAATTGTTTTGAATTGCGCATTGCGATTGCTTATTCCATTCAGCTTATTTAAAAGCTTATCAATATTGGCTTCAAAATTTTTTTCATCACCTGCATACCTTGCGCTTTTTACACCCGGCTCACCATTCAATGCTTCTACTTCAAGCCCTGTATCTTCACCAAAACAATTTTGTTTTGTTAGCTGATATATTGTTTTTGATTTCTCTGAAGCATTGTCTTGAATGGTTGCATGTGGTTCCGGAATATCAATATTGATTCCTGCTTCCTGTAAAGTAATTATGCTGAATTGATCTCCGATAACAGAACGTATCTCTTCAACTTTATGCTGGTTATTGGTTGCAAATATGAGCGTGTTATTTTTCAAGGTTGAACATTTTTTGCAAGCTCTTCCAAAGCTTTGTTTTTTCTGTTTTTGATTGATCTATTACAGATAAAGATGGTGCGGTTAAAATCTGGCAGTTGTCATATTGCTGCACCTGGTAATCAGGCATTGTAAAAGGCAATTCTATTTGCAGAGCAGTTACACTAAACAGTAATAAAAATTTAGGATGCATTGATTTTTTCAAATCAAAAAAACTTAAACTGTTATTATTAAAATTAATTAAAGCAACGTGTTCAATTTTTAATTTACATGCGTTTAAAATACCGGAAAGAAAACTAAAATCTTTCTCATTCAAATACATGTTATCTGCATTATTTACCAGTACAATAATTTTACTTTTGTAATCACCCAGATATTTTTTGTCAGCTTCTTTCTGATCTTTATCTACAGCATTTTTTTCTACTTCATCATTTATACACACCAAAGATTTGCTGTATAAATCAGCCAGTACAAAACCAGGAAGTTGCTCTTTTATATTCATTGATATTTATTAAATCTATACAACCTTTTCTTATGTTGTAAGTTACCAAATGTGTAGAAAATTTTTATTTTCTTTGCATTAAATTTACAGGTATGACGGATGTGATGGATATAAACATTACAAAAATTGAAAGAAGCAAGCTGAATGATATATCACTTGAAGATCTTCCTTTCGGTAAATATTTTACTGACCACATGCTGGAAGCGGATTATGAAAACGGCGAATGGAAAAATATTGAAATTAAACCATACCAGCCTTTGTTGTTAGAGCCATCAACTTCGGCTTTACATTATGGCCAGGCAATTTTTGAAGGCATGAAAGCATTTAGAAATGAAACAGGTGAAGCATTTATTTTTCGTCCGTATGAAAATTTTAAACGCTTCAATCTTTCAGCACAGCGCATGAGCATGCCTGAAGTGCCGGAAGAACTTTTTATTGAGGCCATGCGGCAGTTGATTGAAATTGATAAGAACTGGATACCTGCAAAACCAGAACATTCCTTATATATACGTCCTTTGATGTTTGCAACAGACGCAACACTTGGCGTAAAGCCTTCTGAAACCTATAAATTTTTAATCATATTAAATCCTGCTGGGCCGTATCATGCTTCACCAATGAAAATTGCGGTAGAAGAAAAATACACCCGAGCAGCGCCAGGTGGCGTAGGCTTTGCAAAAAACGCCGGTAATTACGGCGGAAGTATGTTTCCTGCAATAAAAGCAAAACAGGAAGGTTATGACCAGGTGTTGTGGACAGATGCTGCGGAACATAAATGGTTACAGGAAGTTGGTATGATGAATTTTGCGCTTATCATCAATAATGTTTTTATAACTCCGGCATTAGAAGACACAATATTAAAAGGTGTAACGAGAGATAGTGTGTTAACACTTTTAAAAGACATGAACGTAAAAACAGAAGAAAGAAAAATTAGTATCGACGAAGTGATCACAGCTTACGATAACGGTGAAATAAATGAAATATTTGGAATGGGCACTGCTGCTGTTATTTCTCTTATTGAAGAATTAAAGTATAAAAACAAAGTAATGAAGTTTGATACTGGCAGTTTTACTATTGCAAGAAAATTAAAACACCAGTTAAATAATATTCGTTCAGGTAAAATACAAGATACTCATGGCTGGTTGCTAAAGGTTTAAGTGTTTATGCCTGGCAATTAGAATTTACTTTTCATTTTGAATTGTACGCTGAATTTTTTGGAATTTCCTTTCAAGCCAATTACCTTTGCCTCCCCGAAAAAAAGCGGGTAAAAAATTAAGGTTAAGAATGCCTACAATACAACAGTTAGTTAGAAAAGGCCGTGAGATTATCAGGGCAAAAAGCAAATCAAGAGCTTTAGATGCCTGTCCACAACGCCGCGGTGTTTGCACCAGGGTTTATACAACAACTCCAAAGAAGCCAAATTCTGCATTGCGCAAAGTGGCAAAAGTTCGTTTAACAAACAAAGTGGAAGTGATTGCTTACATTCCTGGTGAAGGACATAACCTGCAGGAACACTCAATTGTTTTAATACGTGGTGGCCGTGTAAAAGATTTGCCAGGTGTTCGTTATCACATTGTTCGTGGTAGCCTTGATACTGCCGGTGTAAAAGACCGTAAAAAAAGCCGTTCCAAATACGGTACAAAGAAAGAAAAAGCAAAAAAATAATACATTAATCATCATATAAACAGATGAGAAAATCACAAGCAAAAAAATTACCACTTGCACCTGATGCACGTTATAATGATAAACAGGTTACGCGTTTTATCAATAACATCATGTGGCAGGGAAAGAAAAGCACCTCTATCAATACTTTTTATAATGCCATTGATAAGGTAAGTAAAATGACCGGCGATAACGGTTATGAAATTTGGAGAAAGGCATTGCAAAATGTTACGCCCGCAGTTGAAGTGCGTAGCCGCAGAATTGGTGGTGCTACTTTCCAGATACCAACTGAAGTACGTGCTGACCGTAAAATTTCTTTAAGTATGAAATGGCTGATTCGTTATAGCCGTGAACGCAATGGCAAAACAATGGCTGATAAACTTGCAAATGAAATTGTTGCGGCAAGCAAAGGTGAAGGTGCAGCTTTTAAAAAGAAAGAAGATACGCATCGTATGGCAGAAGCTAACAAGGCCTTCTCTCACTTTAAAGTTTAATTCAAAGATTACAAAAATTAAAAAAGCTCCAAGTGGAGCTTTTTTAATTTGTTAGAATTAATAAAACTGATTGGATATTCCTGTTAAAACATATTGCAGTTACGTAGTCACCTTATCAGAAGATAACGTACATAAACAATATCATGATAATGAATATGGCTTTCCTATTGAAGATGACAATGGATTATTTGCAAGATTAATTTTAGAAATAAACCAGGCTGGATTAAGCTGGACAACCATCTTAAACAAAAAAGCTAATTTCTTTAAAGCTTTCGACAATTTTAATGTTGCCAAAATAGCCAAGTATAAAGAAAAGAAGATTAATAAATTATTGAATGATGCTGGTATTATTCGTAATCGTTTAAAGATTAACGCTGCTATTGAAAATGCAAAAAAGGTTCTTGAATTACAAAAAGACTATGGCTCATTCAAGAACTGGATTGATAAACATCATCCTTTATCAAGAGAAGAATGGGTGAAACTCTTTAAGCAACACTTTCGTTTTACCGGTGGTGAAATTGTAAATGAATTTTTAATGAGCACTGGTTATTTGCCCGGAGCACATTCAACAGATTGTCCTGTTTATAAAAAAATTGAGAAGCTAAAGCCGATGTGGATAAAACCTGCTTAAATTTCTAATTTATAAAAAATATCTGGTAAGCTCTATCGTTGCATAAACGCTTTGCTTCTTCTGCCGCCACCACCAAGTGAACGATAATGAACGGAAGGTTGTGCAGGTAATAATAAATTTGCATCAGCCATTTGATATGGATGATTCTGCATTATAGGAATTGATTGAGCAGTTAATTTATTTATATCACGCAGTAACATTTTTTCTTCCATTCCACAAAAAGAAATAGCTTTTCCACTTGCACCTGCACGCCCTGTGCGGCCAATGCGGTGCACATAAGTTTCCGGCACTTTAGGCAATTCGTAATTTATTACATGCGAAAGACTTTCAATGTCTATACCTCTTGCGGCAATATCAGTTGCAACTAATACTTTAATACTTTTATTTTTAAAATTATTTAAAGCTTTTTGCCTTTCTGCTTGTGATTTGTTGCCATGTATTGCCTGAACCTGTATATTTTCTTTTCTTAAAGCATAACACAATTTATCTGCACCAAATTTTGTTTCTGTAAAAACAAGTGCTGAATCAATTTCGTTATTTTTCAAAAGATGAATAAGCAACGATCTTTTATCTGCCCTATCAACAAAATAAACTGCTTGCTGTACTGTTTCAGCTGTAGATGATACCGGTGTAACTTCTATTTTAACCGGGTTGGTTAACATGCCTTGAGATAAGTTTACAATTTCTGGCGGCATGGTTGCAGAGAAGAACAATGTTTGCCGTTGTGCAGGCAGTTTCGCAACTATTTTCTTTACATCAGTAATAAAGCCCATATCAAGCATGCGGTCAGCTTCATCTAAAACAAATATTTTTATTTGCTGTAATGAAATGTAACGCTGCATAACAAGATCGAGCAGCCTGCCCGGCGTGGCAATTAAAATATCAATGCCTTGCTGCAGTTGTTTTACCTGGTGGTATTGTGAAACGCCGCCATAAACAGCAACATGTTTTAAACCACTGTATGCGCCATAATTTTTAAAGCTTTCATCAATTTGTATCGCTAATTCTCGGGTGGGTGTAAGAATCAAAGCCCTAATATTTTTTGATGATTTGCCGTTTTCCTGCGCAAGTAATAACTGTATTATAGGCAATGCAAAGGCAGCGGTCTTGCCGGTTCCTGTTTGTGCACAGGCCAGCAAATCTTTATGTTGCAATACAACCGGTATTGCTTTTTGCTGAATGGGAGTAGGTTGTGTGTAATCTTGTGATTGCAACGCCTTAAGTAAGGGTTCAATCAGTTGTAAATCTTTAAAATCCAAAATATAAAATTTAAATAAACAGCACCTGGTGGTGCTGTGCTGTGTAAGATTGTGTGTTAGTTAACTATGATTTCTTCTTCTGCAAATGCAGGTGCTTCAACTTGTTTTAAGGCAGTGTTGTTTTTAATCTGCAATTGAAATTTACTTGTAAATGTGAATGTGTAATCATTCTTTAAAAGAAGGCTCTTAATTATTTCATCGTTCTGCAAAGCAGCTATAAATGTTTGAACAATATCATTGCCGCTATACAATGCATCAGGCCTGCCGTTAATAAAATTAACTATAAATCTGTAACCTGATTTTCTTGTGCCGCCAGCTCTTTCAAAGTCAATGCGGTTCATGGCAAATGCCCGATCTTCTGTTGATGATTGTTTTAATAAAATCCGTATAACAGAAAGATATTTGCCCCAGACTGAAGTATAAAATACCTGTTTGTAATTATTCATAATTTTTATTAAGAAAAACGTTTGTTGTTAGAACGTGGGAAAGAATCTCTGCCTCCACCACCACCTGAACGATTTTCTTTTTCTCTTGCTAAGGATACTGAAAGCGGTCTGCCTTCAATTTCTTTCTGGTTTAAACCAGACATTGCAGCTTTTCCTTCTTCTTCTGAAGACATTTCTACAAATGCAAAACCACGTGATCTGTTGGTTTCTCTATCCATAATAATCTTCGCTGAACTAACTGAACCGAACTTTGAAAATAAATTTTTTAAGTCTTCTTCTGTTGTGTGAAAACTTAAATTAGAAACATAAATGTTCATAAAAACAATTTTTTTTATTGATTAATTTTTTTGAGTAAGTAGAAACAGAAGTGAGAGAAAACTAAAAATACCCGAGAGTAAAAAATAAAATTATCTTAAGTATGCTTTTACAGCTCAATTAAAACGAAGGTAATACAACTTATGCATTAAAGCTAATTAAACTTGAAGTAGTATAATACACAATATATTAAAACAGCAGTGCTTGCAGTTATCCTGTTAAGTGTTGTTAATTATAAGTATGCTATATTCGGCATTTATAATTCTAATAAAGCTTGCATATGAAAAAATATTCCGGAGCTATGTCTAACCGTTGTTATATTATTATAACTATTTGTCTTTTTTCATTTTGTAAAAAAACAACTGAAGCAGCAAGCGCTGTTATTCCTCCACCTAATCCGCCGGCAGCAGATACTTCAACTTATAATTTAATTTGGTCTGATGAATTTAATGGCAGTTCAATTGATGCTACAGTATGGAATTTTGAAACAGGTGGAAATGGATGGGGTAATCATGAACAGGAATATTATCAACCTCAAAATGCAACTGTTGCAAACGGAAATCTTATTATCACTGCAAAAAAAGAAACAGTTGGTACTAACGGTTATACATCTGCACGCATGACAACGCAAGGCAAAAAAGAATTTCAGTACGGCAAAATTGAAGCGCGTATAAAATTGCCGGTTGGCCAAGGCTTTTGGCCGGCTTTCTGGATGCTGGGTGCTGATATCAATACAATTCCCTGGCCTGCCTGCGGCGAAACAGATATTATGGAACACATTAACGCAGATAGCGTTATTTATGGCACAATACATTGGGATAATAACGGCCATGTGCAGGATGGTGGTAAAACAACTTCGTCACCTTCTGACTATCATGTGTATACTGTTGAGTGGGATAGTGTTTCAATTAAATGGTCTGTTGACAGCGTTGTATATCACACTTCAGATATAACAGCAAACAGCACAGAGGAATTTCATCATCCCTTCTTTATACTTTTAAATTTAGCCGTTGGCGGTGACTGGCCCGGGCAAACAGTTGATGATAGTCTTATACCCGCAAAAATGTATGTTGATTGGGTAAGGGTTTATCAGAAGAAATAATTATAAAGATAAATTATGCTGCAAAAAAAGGTTGAATTTGATATAGTAAATGAAGTGCTTGAAGAATGCATAATTGCTTATCCTGTTTCATCTTTCATTATTAGTTTATACAAGCAATACCAGCAACGCGGAAGTTTAAGTAAAAAACAACTGCAAGGCTTACACAGTAAAGCAAGCGAGATTGAAAATTTACCTGCTGCAAAACTTGCAACACTTGAAGCATTAATAAAAAAAATGCCAACACGTTTTAAATCTGAATTGCCTGAAACAAAACCATTGTTTGAAAAAGATAAAGCTATTGGTGAAACTATTGACCTGATACTTACAAAATATCCGCAACATAAAAGAGTTTTATTTCTTAAAAACAAGTTTGATAATAATGAAATTATCACACCGATAGAACTTGATGAACTTAAAAAATTTAAACAGGTTTTAAAACTGTAATTTGTTACGAAGTACTGTTTTTAGAATCTTGCCAAAGCCCCACACTTCTTCAAATAAATTATACAAAGGCACAGGTGCAACGCGAATTACATTTGGTTCACGCCAATCTGTTATAACGCCGTTTTCTGTTAAAGCGTTAAAAACCTCTTTACCTTTTTCTTTAAATAAAATTGAAACCTGGCAGCCACGCTCCTCTTCATTTGAAGGTGTAATTATTTCAAAAGGTTTTTCATATTGCTGGTTAACATCATCTAAAATAAAATGTAAGTAAGCTGTTAATTGCTTTCTTTTTGCATGAAGATTTTGTAAACCAGCCGCTTCAAAAATATCAAGCGCAGCCTTGTGAACCGTCATTGGTAAAACCTGCGTACAGCTTAGCTGCCAGCCTTCTGCAGTTGGTATAGGCTTAAAGCCTTTTTCCATTTTAAACCGCGTATCTTTTTCATAACCCCACCAACCGGCAAGCCTTGGAAAATTTGTATCAGTTGCATAACGCTCATGTATGTAAGCACCGGCAATTCCGCCGGGGCCGGAATTAAGATATTTATAAGAACACCAGCAAGCAAAATCAATATTCCATTCATGCAATTTTAATTCAACATTACCTGCAGCATGCGCAAGATCAAAACCACAATAAGCACCTGCAGCATGCGCAGCTTTTGTTATTTCTTGCAGGTTATAAAACTGACCGGTGTAATAATTAATTCCACCAAACAAAACCAATGCAGTTTCATTAGCATGTTGTTGAATGGTTGAAACAATATCATCTATGTTCAAATTGTATTCGCCTTTTTTTGGATGTACTTCAACAATTGCATCATCAGTATTAAACCCATGTAAACGCACCTGCGATTCAAATGCATATTGATCTGAAGGAAAAGCCCTGGCTTCACAAATAATTTTATATCGCTTTTTGGTTGGTTTATAAAAACTCGCTAATAATAAATGAAGGTTAACAGTAAGCTGGTTCATTACAACAATTTCGTGCTGCAAACAACCAACAATTTTGGCAATAAGGGCTGTAAATGCATCATGGTAATTTATCCACGGTTCTTTTGCATGCCAGTAACCTTCCACGCCAAGCTGTGCCCAATCATCTAATTGTTGTTGTATGTAATCTTTTGTTTTTTTTGGTTGAAGGCCCAATGAATTTCCTACAAAATAAATTGCTTCTTTTTCATTGTGATTAGGAATGAAGAACTGATTCCGAAAGTTTTTTAATTCATCCTGCTCATCCAACTGTGTTGCAAATGATTGATCATTTTTAAAGTCCATTTAAAAAACATTAGCGGTAATAAGGATGAATCATCCAGTAAATAATCGGACCTGTTACAGCAACATAAAACCATAATGGCCAGGTGATGCGTGCAAGCTTTACATGTTTAGAAAATTCACTTGTAAGGCCACGGTAAGCTGTAAATAAAATAAATGGTAAAATGACAGCTGCCAAAACTATATGTGTAGATAAAAGAACTAGGTAAAAAATTCTTGTTCCGCCAACTGCTGCTTTTTCTTCATCGCTTAATATACCGTCATGATTTGCATCTCCATAATAAGCTTCGCCGGCAAGTAAATGATGGGCAATATAACATACAAGGAAAACAATAGAAAGAATTAAAGCAGTAAGCATTATACGTTTATGCAAAAGATAGTGCTGGTTTTTTACTGCAACCAGCGCTGCAACAAGCAGAACTGCAATTATTGAATTTACACTTGCACTAAGAAGCGCAAAAAGATTAGCATTAAAACCAAGATCAACATTAACCTTAACTTTTGTAAGCACGCTTACTGCTGCAAACACTACAAAGGAAAAAACAAGAATAAGCAATCTTGCCTGTTTATCATTTTTTGAAATGGCTGGCTGTAAAAGTTCAGGCATTATTATTTTTTTTGCGAAAGATAAAACGAATAACCAATACAGTTACAACAAGTGTGATGGCGAAAAATATAACAAGCAAAACCGGATCAAATGGAAGTTGTTCCGGGTTGTCATCAACCGCTAACATCAGCAAGCCGATATCTTTTGACAATTTATCAAGCGAAAGAGAATCTGTGCCGTTATAAAAGCCACGCACATTAAAGTTTTTATCAATCAAAACAAACCTTGTTGTGTGTACAAAATCAGGATTAATTGGCGTTAGCGTATCAATTTTATCAACCTTTAATTCATTAAAAATATAACTGTAAATAGAATCGCGGTTACCAGTAAGCAGCCACCAGTTGCCAGGATCAATTCCATAATGATCTGCATATTTTTTTAACCGTGCAACAGAATCTGTTTGCGGATCAACAGACATAGAAACGAACTGAACAATGCTTGAATCAGGCGCAGACATTTTATCGCCGCCTTTCATAAAAGAACGTTGCATATTAAGCATGTTGCCCAT
Source organism: uncultured Parafilimonas sp. (assembly GCA_964658095.1). Lineage (GTDB taxonomy): Bacteria > Bacteroidota > Bacteroidia > Chitinophagales > Chitinophagaceae > Parafilimonas. The sequence goes on from CAZZXW010000009.1 coordinate 12,439, forward strand.
AATTACAGGGCAACTTGAACGGCAGGATGTAAAGAAAAAGTTCATTACAATTAATTTGCCCTGTAGTGAGTAAAGACTCACTGTATCGCCCAACTGGTTTACAAGATGAAAATCTGCAACCTTATGCCAGGCTGTATCATCTACACTTTTGCCATTTTTAATAGTGTTAATAACAGTGTCTGGAAAATAATGCTGCGGCATTGCAACTGCTTTATCGCTTGCCTGCTTTAACCAGAAATAACTTACCAGCGGCAACAAAACGGCAATGCAAACTGCCAACAACCCTTTTTTGTTCATGATGCAAAACTCATTTAAAAAAAAACCATCGCAGCAATATGCGATGGTTTTATGTATATTTTAAATATTGATAACTTATTCCAGTTTATGTGTGCCTTCTTCCTCACGTTTTGGTGCTTGTTGTAAGCTGCGTTCTTTATGATCTCTATCCCATTTATTTTTATTATTCTTGAATGAATTGCCTTCAAACAAAAATGCAGTAATAAACCAAACAAATAAAAACAACGGCACTACAATAGTCATGATCAGGTTTCTTATTTCATGCTTTAAATGCATAAAATATCCAACAATATAAAATGCTTTTGCAACCATCAGAATTAAGATAACACCTTTTATAAAGTGCTTTAAAAATCCCTCGTCATCCATATTCATCATGCTATAACCTAATGCAAGTTCAATCAGCGTTAATACCGAAAGAATAATAGTTACACGCCAAATTTCCTTTGTTCCGCCGCCTACATGTTGTTCTTCTGCAAGTGAATCTAAAGTATGCTCCATTTAAAAATTTTTAGTTTATACAAGATAAAAACAGGTGAACACAAACACCCAAACAAGATCAACAAAATGCCAGTACAAGCCGGCTTTTTCAATCATTAAATAATGCCCTCTTTTATCAAACGTTCCCTTTAACGTCATTATCAGCATAATAATATTAATGATAACACCTGAAAATACATGAAACCCATGAAAGCCTGTTATGGTGAAAAAGAAGTTAGTAAAATTAGTTGTGCTTACAGTGCCATCGGCATTTGGAAAAGGATTCTGTCCCCACCATGCGCCTTCACCATGTAAGTGTGTCCATTCCCATGCCTGGCAACCTAAAAATGCAAGGCCGCCGATGATAGTAAGAATCAAATATTTTACAACACCTTTACGGTTCATGTTATGCCCTTCATGCACAGCAAGCACCATAGTTACAGAACTGATGATGAGAATAAACGTCATCATACTTACAAATAACAAAGGCAAACCTGAACCTAAACCGGGGAATGAATTAAATACGTGATTTGGATTTGGCCAGCCGTTGGTTGCAAACCTTGTTGTGCCATAAGAAATAAGAAAAGCGCCAAACGTAAAAGCATCACTCATTAAAAAGTACCACATCATCAGCTTGCCATATTCAACATTAAAAGGGCTTCTTCCTCCGTTCCACATTTTTGTTGGTGCTGCTGTTGATGCTACAGTTGTTGCCATTGTTTTATTATTGTGTGCGCAAAGTTATTGGCTGGGCTGTAAAAAAGTTAAATAACCGCAACTTTTTTTGCACTACATCCATTTTAAAAATATAAAAAGATAAATCCATAATATATCTACAAAATGCCAGTATGTACTTATGATCTCTACTGTTGTAATATTATATCTTTTTATTCTTGAACTGTAGGCACGTAAAAAAATGATAAACAATGCAATTACGCCGCCTAAAACATGCAGTGCATGTAAACCAATAATAATACCTAAAAAAGATGCGGAAGGATTGCTGCCTGCGCCAAAAACCTGCACGCCATGGCTATATAAAAAATTAAAGCCAGAATATTGAAGCACTGCAAATAAAATACCGAGCAAAGATGTTAGCGTGATGAATAAACGGTACCGTTGCATAACTCTTGCCTTGAATGATTTTAAAGCAAGATACATAGTAAGGCTGCTTATTAAAATTACAGCAGTTGATACCCAAAACACAGGCGGTATATCAAACTCAAGCCAGTTTGCCTGTGCCTGCCGTACAAGATAAGCGCTTGTTAAGCCGGCAAACATCATTACAATACTACCCATTGCCACCCACATTGTAAATTTATGCGGATGAATTTTTTTACGCTCTTCACTTATTGCTGCTGCCATGTTCTTAAAAGCCGCAATTTACAATCAAAGTTTTAAGTTGAGTTAAGTGAATAATTTTATTGTAAATTTTTAAACATTGAATTTAAACCGGGTTATACAAACAACTGCAGATGCATCTCACACAATTGCGATTCCAAAATTGAATGTTACGTATCATAGTAAATACGGAGCAATACAGGAAAGCATGCATGTTTTTATACAAAACGGATTAGAACATTTTTTAAGCTTGAATAATGTTGAAACAATACCTATTCTTGAAGTTGGTTTTGAAACCGGATTAAATGCATTGCTTACTTTGAATGAAGCGATCAGGTTAAATCAAAAAATAGTTTATCGAGCTATTGAACCGTTCCCAATTTCAATTGAAGAAGCAAACGTATTGAATTATGTTTCTCTTGTCAACCAACAATTCAATCAGGAATTTTTGCAAATGCATAGTTGTGCATTCAATGAAGAAATTACCCTTAATCAGTTCTTCACTTTTATATAAATAAATATTCAGTTACAAAGCTTTCAATCAACAGAAAAATTTCACTTAATTTATTTTGATGCATTTGATCCTAACGCACAACCTGAATTATGGACAGAAGACATCTTTAAAAAGTTATTTCAAATGTTATATAAAGATGGAACCTTGGTAACTTATTGCAGCAAAAGCATTGTGCGCAAAGCTTTGTGGCTGCAGGTTTCAGCGTAGAAAAATTAAAAGGGCCACCTCATAAAAGAGAGATTATAAGAGCCGTTAAGTAAATGCGTTATTGCATTTGCATTTTTAGATCATGCTTCATAAATTTTTCTATTGATTGCTGCACATCTAAAAGATCCTTTGACTTTATATAACTACCCATAACATGATCACCAACATATGGCATAGCTACTTCTGCTTTTTTATTAGCAGGTGTTCCAAGTTCCTGAAACATATTTTGTATTGCCGGCACACTTACAACGCTATCACGATGTATTTCATCTTTATAATAATATAAAACCAGCGTTGGTTGTTTTACTGCTTCAAAGGTTTGTTTGGTCATGGTGGTTTCAATCAGCTCCTGTAATTCAACTGCGGCTTCTAAAGGATAATGTGCATACCAATATTGTTTATAAACCGGCCTTGTATCTTTTGCTGTAACATAATTGCTGCCAGTTATAGCACGTGCAATCTGCAAACCCCAGGGATTATTTAAAAGATAAGCATTACTATTATCAATGGCAACATTTGGCGACATAAGTATCAATGCATAAACATCATTTGGATATTCGGCAGCAAGTTTTAAAGCCAGCGTGCCGCCTGTTGAAGTTGACATTAATATAACTTTATTGCCTAACTGTTTGCCAATTTGCAAAGCCTGTTTAGCGCTCTCCCATAATTTATCTGGCGTTAAATTAATCATAGGTTCAGTAGTGTCAAGACCATGTTCAGCCAGTCGGCTTAAGTATAAATTGCAGCCAAATTCTTTTGCAATATTGGTATGAATCGGGCGGCCTTCTTCCTGGCTTGCAGAAAAACCATGCAGGTAAACAATTGAATATGCTGTTTTTGTTTTAGTTGAATCAAACCAAATAATTCTTGCCTGGTTGTTTGGCTTTAGTTTATGCTTTGCTTCGTTTAAGGTAATGTAATTTTCAAGCGCTGCTGCATTAGATGGAGCCACTGGCAATGCAGTTATATATACAGGTTTTGCAGGATGCGGGCCAAACATATATATTATTATAAGCACAGCCAGTATCAGTAAAACAATTCTTAAACGTTTATTGCGAATCATTGCAACAAAGTAAATTTATAATTTAATAATGTAAGCATGAATCAGCAAACAGGCAAATGGATTATTGTTGCCGGTGTAGTAATTATTGTCATCGGAACAATTATTTATTTCTTTCATAATAAATTAAACTGGTTTGGCAAATTACCCGGCGATATAAAAATTGGAAAAGAAAACTTTCGCCTTTATTTTCCTGTTGTAACAATGATTGTTATAAGCATTTTGCTTACTATCATTATAAACCTTATAAAAAAGTTCTTCTAAAAAATATTTACTTAAATCAAACCAATATCTTTAAAACTTAAATACTGCTATGCAATCAAAAATTTCTGAACGGTTTCTTGCACTTGATGTGTTTCGCGGCATGACGATTTGCTTAATGATTATCGTAAATACATCCGGCAATGGTGCCACAACATTTGCTCCGCTTCAACACGCACACTGGAACGGTTTTACACCAACAGACCTTGTATTTCCATCATTCATGTTTGCAGTAGGTAATGCAATGAGTTTTGTTATGCGCAAATGGAGTGAACTAAGCACCGGCAAAGTGCTTGGAAAAATTTTCAAACGCACACTTATCATTTTTTTGCTTGGCTACTTAATGTACTGGTTTCCTTTTTACGAGTATAATGCACAACATCAAATATTGTTTTCGCCTATAAACCACACACGCATATTTGGTGTGTTGCAGCGTATTGCACTGGCTTATTGCTTCGCCTCGCTAATGCTGTATTTTTTAGGTGAAAAAACAACGCTGATCATTACAGCGATCATCTTAATATTATACTGGCCTGTTATGGTATATTTTGGTACAGGTGCTGATCCACTTGATATACATACCAATGCTGTGCTGCGCTTGGATACCTGGCTTATCGGCACAAACCATTTGTATATGGGTGAAGGTTTTCCGTTTGATCCCGAAGGTTTGTTAAGCACTTTCCCTTCAATAGGAAATATTGTTGCCGGATATTTTGTTGGCAAATATGTGCAGCAACATGGTAAAAGTTTTGAAGGACTTTCTAAGTTATTTTTAGCAGGCTTTATTCTTTTTGTGATTGCATTTTGGTGGAACTATGGATTTCCGATCAATAAAAAATTATGGACTAGCAGCTTTGTTGTGCATACTGTTGGATTGGATTGCATGATACTTGCGTGCATTATTTATTATGTTGATTTTTTAGGCAAGCGCACTGCTGTAAATTTCTTTGAAGTGTTTGGCAAGAACCCTTTGTTTATTTACCTCGTTTCTGAATTAACTGTTACTATTCTTTATTTAATACGTGTGCAGGGAAAGCCTTTGTTTACCTGGATTTTTCAAAATGTTTTTAGTTATGCAGGCATGTACATAGGTGCATTTTTGTTTGCTGTTTGCTATATGTTATACTGCTGGTTTGTAGGTTATCTACTTAATAAGAATAAAGTATATGTAAGGGTATAAAAAAAGCGGAAACAAATGTTTCCGCTTAAATGATTTAAATAAATTAAAGATTTAGTCTTTACTTAAAACCACTATTAAACCGTAAACCAACCCTGGTACGTAAAATAATAAAGTAAGTAAAAGATCAAGCCAGAACTTGCCATTGATACGTCCTTCATGAACCAATACACCAACCGGCGGTAAAATTATTGTAAGAATAATTTCAAGAATAGAAGCTGTTTTAGTATCAGCATCTGATACTTTACCTTCTTTCTTTTCTTTGCGGTACGCTTTTAAAGCAGCCTTCGCATCTTTAAACCTTTCTTTTTTTTCTGCTTTTGAAAGTGCCTTAAAATCACTTACAGCAGATTTAAGTGTAAGGGCATCAGGTGATGCAGATTCAGGATTTGTGTAAATACCTTTTGTAACAGAAGCCTCTGGTGAAACAGTTTCAGGAAGAATAACAATTGAAGTTGCAAATGCAGTACCTGTTACAAATGCAACGCAGCATGTGATCGCAAATAGAGTTAAGATTCTTTTCATAAATTATTGTTTGATGTAAAAGTAATAAGCAATAATATATTACTGCACTTATCCTTAATAAAAATTATTCTTTTAATAAACAACTGCATAATAGTTTTAAATACTGTGTTATCAGTTTAAACTCTACAATGAATTTTTAAAAATTAGATTAAATAATTTTTGATTAATTAAAGCATTGTATATTATCTTTATACCGTTTTTTAAGGGTTTAGGGTTGAAAAACCCCGCTTAGTCTTAGGCGGGGTTTTTTTGTTATAAGATGTTTAGCTTACACTCTGCGTTTAATGATTTTGCACATAGATAAATTATTGCTTTGCACTAAACAACGTCCATGGATACGCCATCATGTTGTTTAAATACTTTGCCTGCCATGCATATTGCGGATGCGCTTTATAAAATGTTGAACCAATAAAATTTTCACCGCATGGATGGCCCATGTGCGCCCAGAATTGCATGTGCGCCGCCAAAGCTGCAGTTGTTACTTTGCTTTGCACAGCACCCATCGGGCAGTAAGGACCTTCGCCCCACTCTGCACAACCTTTCGGATCTTCATCAATATGACCGCAAATAACACAACGGTTAGCTTCACGCTTGCCTGCTGTTGCATCAACATGATCTGCTTCAATTATTTTTCCGGTTGCATCATCAAGTTTACCTTTCATATCAACGCTTACCAATTGTTCCATTCTTAATTTTCTTGCATTAGGCGAAGTAGTGTTATCATTCACATTAAATGTTGTTTCATCTTTAATCAATTTCGGATCACTGGCAAAATTAGAACCAATGATAGCTGTGTCTTTGCTGCGCCATACACGATGATCTTTCAGGCCCAATTCAAACTTTGCAACTTCATTTGTTTTAGTATCGCCGATCAGCCAGTCATTTGCATAACCACCATTGTTGCCTTTAAGAAAAATATTAACTACATCATCAATACTGTTTGCATATTGCGCAGCTTTTCTTGCACGCATGAATTCAGGAATGCCGGTTGAGTCAAAACCAATAAATTGTGTAATGGTTGTTTCAGTAATTAAAATGCCGTTATCATTTATAACAAAATCGTCGCCGCTGTGAATAAAGCCAGGCATGCAATCCATCATAATGTGATGGCCATGTTCCGGCACAATATCAGCAATTACATTCCAGTGCTGGCCCATTATGTATTCACTCCAGTTATTGTGGCCGATCACAATCTTTCCATCTTTTGTAAAACTGCCTGTTGCAATAAATGCACTGCAGTTTCCCGGCGCTTTGTTTTTGGCGTTATCAAGCAAAGGCACATAATAAAATCCCAGCTCTTCAACTGCATTATAAGCAGTTAAATCAAGGCTGTCATAATTCTTATGCTGAGCTTGCAAACCTGCAGCTATACCATTAATTTCTTCTTTGTATTCGCGGTCTAATTTATCCCACAAAAAGTTCTTAGCTGCCTGCCTGTAAAAATTCCAGTTACGGTGCGTTTCATGATTTAAATAATAAGCAACAGCCTGGATAGATGTATCTATATCATTTGCCAGTAAATAACCATGTTGGTAACCGATGTCTGATGGCGAGCCCTGAAGATGCACATAGATCCATCCATTTTTGTTTTGACGTGATGCTTTGGCAAGCACATTTTTTTTATCGTTGCTTCTTTCAGCAGTATTTGTTTTTGATTGTTGATTACACGAAAACATAATCATTACAAAAAAAGCAAAAAATACATGTTTCATTGCAGTAGTTTTAATGTTGAAAGATAAAGGTTTTAAGTTAGTGTTTAAAGATTGATTACTATGTTATGATGTGATTGTTTCAAGAACATCAAAAGCATTATTCATCACAACAAAATTTGCTTTACGATTTTTAGCAATCAACCCTAATTCATTGTGTTTATTAATCACTTTTGCAGGATATAAACTGCACATGCGCAAAGCTTCTTCAATGTCTATATTACAATGTTCAACCAAATTTTTTGCGCACTTATTCATAGTTAATGCTGATCCGCTCAGGATGCCGTTTGCCGTGTATTTATCACCTTCCATTGTATGCTGATAAAAGCCCACATGCGTTTCTGTAACAGCATCCGTAATGGCAAACAACCTTTCACCCATAATTTTTTTTGCAATGCGAATGGCAGGAAAACTTACATGATAACCATCAGGCACAATACTGCAATAAACTGATGGATGATCAAGCACTGCACCAACCATTCCGGGCTCACGATGCTGCAAGGCACTCATGGCATTATATAAATGTGTTGCCGTTTTTATGTTGCTGAATGATTCCGTTGCTTCATCATACGTTGCATTTGTATGGCCAGCAGATACAATAATATTATATGAATGAACCAGATCAATTATTTCATCATTGCACACTTCAGGAGCAAGGGTTATAATTTTAATTACATCTTTTCCATACTCCAATAATTTTTTTGCCTGTTGAATGGTTGGCGAAAAAATCCAGTCAATATTATGTGCACCGCGTTTTGCTGCGTTGATCCATGGGCCTTCCACATGCAAGCCCAAAACGCCTTGTGCGCCTGCATTCCAGTAATCTTTTACAGCATCAATACATTTAAAAATGGTTTCGTAAATATTGGTAGCAACCGTTGGCATACAATGCGATGCGCCGCCGTTTTTACTATAATCATAAATTGCTTTTACACTTGCTGCATCAGGATAAGTTGCAAGCAATCTTTTATGTGCTCCATATAATTGCAGGTCAATAAATGCAGGCGCAATTAAAGCGTTACGGTAGTTTTTAATTTCTGAATCAGTATCAATTTTACCGGCTTCAATAATGTTGGTTATTACATTATTGCTTACAACAATTGCATGGTTGTATAAAAGCTTTTCACCTGTAAAAATTCTTTCAGCTAAATATGTTTGTAGTTCACTCATGTGTAATTATAAACCTGTCTGCATCTTTCCAGAATGGAAATTTATTTCTTATTTCTCCAAGATATGCTTTGCTTAATTCAATTGTAAAAATGTCTTCATCGTCTTTTTTACAATATAATATTTTACCCAAAGGATCAATCACTATGCTTTCGCCGGCGTAATGAATACCATTGCCATCATCACCAACTCTGTTTACGCCAATTACATAACATTGATTTTCGATTGCTCTTGCCTGCAACAAAGTTTTCCATGCAATTGAGCGACGTTCAGGCCAGTTGGCAACATAAATTAATACATCATATTCCGGTGCACCATCATTTATACATTGCCTTGCCCAAACAGGAAAGCGCAGGTCATAACAAACCTGCAGGTTTATTTTCCATCCTTTTACAGAAGCAATACATCTTTTTTTACCGGCAGCATAATGGTTATGCTCATTGCCATACGCAAACAAATGGCGCTTATCATAATAACCATACTCACCATTTGGTAACATCCAGATCAACCTGTTATAAAACTTATCTTCTTCTTTTATCATCAAACTTCCTGTAAGTATAATTTTTTTGGTTGATGCTGTACGCTTCATCCATGCAACACTTTCGCCATCCATTGTTTCAGCAAAATGTTCCGGCTGCATGCTAAAGCCTGTTGAAAACATTTCAGGCAAAATAACCAGCTCTGTTTTTTGTTGAATTGAGTTGATCTTATCTTCAAACAGGCTGCGGTTTGCAGCCACATCTTGCCAGAATAGATTGGTTTGAATTAATGAGCAGGTGAGTGTTGACAAAAAATAATTTTCTGCAATTTATCTTTTTCAATTTTTATAAGCAATAAACAGAAACAATTTAAAATTTAAAATTCACCTATTGTTATATGAAATTTTATCCCTGAAACATTTTGGCTTATTGTGCCGGCATTTAATAAGCGGATCTTAAGTTGCGAAGTTGAAATTAATCTTTCAAAAGCGATAGTAATGTTATCGGGCAAATCTGTTGTTGGCCATGCATCAATTAAAACTGTTGTGTTGGGTAATGTTGAGGGAAGAGATATGGTTAAGTCAAGCTTGCCAGGCGCCAGGGTACCTAAACCTAAAAGGCTTAAAGTTGCACCAGGAACATTAGTTGAATTTGGAGTAGTATAATCAAAGCTTATTGAACCTTTTATACCACCGGAAG
>CAZZXW010000010.1:0-6453 GCA_964658095.1 uncultured Parafilimonas sp.
CACCCATGTATTCGCAGGTTCTGGCACCGGATTTATTTGCGTTTGAAATAATGTTCTTCCAAATGTCTGCAGTTATGTTATTTAAATCTTCCTGCAGCGTGCTTAACTGGTAAAGTACAGCGCCAACAAAAGCATCACCGGCGCCGGTGGTATCAACTACATTTACATATATACTTGGAACAATAATAGTTTTATTTTTAATAACCAACATTGTTCCCTCTTTACCCAACGTTATTGCAAAAATGGCTTTCGTTTTTTTAAGTAAAATATCAACTGCATCATTTAAAGTTGAAACACCAGTAATTAAAATTGCTTCTTCATCACTTACTTTAAAAAAATTACAGCTTTCTAAATAATTCCATGACTGATCAATAAAAGCCTGTACATTATTTTTAAATAAAAGATGACGATGATTAGGATCGAAACTGATGAACAAATTTTTCTGCAAAGCTCTTTGCAACAGGCCTTGATATGCCGCTTGTAATGGACCAGGCAAAAAACCTGTTGCCGAACCAAAATGTATAATTGAAAACTCATCCAGATCAATTGCTTCAATTTCAGCGCGACTTAACTGGCCATCAGCGCCACGGTGAAAAACAAAATCGCGTTCACCATCTTGCATTAAAGACACAAAAGCAAACGTTGTAAAAAAATTACTATCCTGCAACATCCATTTTGTTGATACACCAAAATCCTGCATTACTTCCATCAATTGTTTACCGAATGGATCGTTACCCACTTTTGCAGCTAATTCTACTTTGCCGCCAAGCGCCGCAATTGCAGCAGCCACATTGGTTGGTGCGCCGCCGGGCTTCTTTAAAAAATTTTGTCCTGCAGAAAGTGTTGATCCTTTATCAGTGCAGATCATATCAATCAATGCTTCGCCAATGCAAAGAATTTTTTTTTCAATATCAGAAGGCTGGTCATCTTCAATATCAAACTCTGTGAGATTATCCATTATTAATGTTTTTTTGACGTTGATCAATGCTTAGCAATCTCAATGCGCTTCTGGAACAGGCGCTATTATATTAACAGAAGGCTTATTGTTCTTCATTAATAAAACCAAACAGGCCGCAATTAATAAAAACGTAGCACTAAAATAAATGGCATTGATTGGTTCTTTACTTAAAAAATTATTGAATATAAACCCAAACGATAATGAATAAATAAGCATGGGAATCACAATCATCATGTTGATGATGCCCATGTAAACACCATATCTTGTTTTAGGAATGTCGCTTACAATTAATAAATAAGGCACACCCATCATACTTGCCCATGCAATACCAAAACCGATAAGCGGGATGAATATAAGAAACTTGTTTGCAACGTGCGGGAATGTATATAATGCAATGCAGGCTAACAGCAGGCAAACACAATGTACAAGCCTGGCGCCATGATTTCTTGCAAACCAAACCAACACAAATGCAGATAAAAAAGTAATGATGTTTGTCCAGCCGCTTACCAAACCACCCCAACCAACCGCTTCCTGGTATAATTTATTTTGTGCTGATGTATCGGTTGTTTTAAAAACTGTTTTTGCAATAGTAAGATCTTTATAATCCCAGTAACATTTCATGGCATACCATTGAAATAAGTAAACAAAAAACAAGCGCCACATATTCGGCGGCATATCTTTTATTGCATGCACAATTTCTTTAAAGGGTGTTGTGATGGTTATCTTTTTACTTCTTAGTTCGGCAAGTTCTTGAGCAGTAGGCGGTATTTCAGGTGTTGTTTTATTCCTCCACATCACACTTGTAATACTACAGAATGCGCCAAAGAAAAAAGCGCCATAAACCCAGTAAGGAATACTGTTGGAATTTTCTTTTGTAAAGAATGGAATCAATTGAAAAAGAAATAACGAAACTGTACCAAGCGTTTGACCAAAACCCGTAAAAAAGCTTTGCGCTAAAAAACCTGTTGGCTGTTGTTCAGGTGACAGTTTATCAGCGATAAATGCACGATAAGGCTCCATTGCTGTATTGTTGGATGCATCTAACAACCATAACAAACCAACAGCCATCCATAAAGCGCTGCTGAACGGAAATAAAAACAAACAAACGCTGCAAAAGAATGCTCCTGTAAGAAAATAAGGTTTTCGCCTGCCCCATTTCGGGTGCCAGGTTTTATCGCTCATCGCGCCGATGATTGGTTGAATAAGCAGACCTGTAATAGGACCTGCTATTTGTAACAATGGGAGATCGCCGTTTTGCGCACCTAAAAACTTATAAATAGGGTTAACTGCATTTTGTTGTAAGGCAAAGCTGTATTGTATTCCAAAGAAACCAAAATTCATATTAATGATCTGGCTGAAAGTAAGCTTTGGCTTTACAAATGACATAGCAATGTTTGAACGCTAAAAATAATCAATGCTTTGCCATAAAGACGTTAAGTTGAAAGATTATTTCATACTTAGCGTCTTCGTGCCTTTGTGGCTAAATTTGCCGGAATGATTTCAGCTTACAAAAAACGCAAGCTCACTTTTATAACTTTCGTGTATTGGTTTTTGCTGTTGTTTATTATTGCTGCATGGATATGGTGGTTTATATCATTACAAAACCAAAGCAACCAAATGCGCACTTATAAATTAATGCAAGTGAATAAAGATAATATTGCTTATGATCAAAAAATAAATTTAATTGATAACGAGCACAGCAGGAAAACAGCACAATACATAAGTGAAGGAATAACCTTTGTGCTTGTAACGCTTATTGGCGCTGTGTTTGTGTACCGTTCTGTGCGCAAACAATTTTTGTTAAGCAGGCAGCAACAAAATTTTATGATGGCAGTTACGCATGAATTAAAAACACCAATTGCTATTGTAAACCTTAATCTTGAAACGCTGCAAAAAAGAAAACTCGATGAAGATAAACAGCAACATATTATTCATTCTACATTACTGGAAGCAGACAGGCTGAATGATCTTACCACAAACATTCTTGTAACCTCGCAGCTTGAAAACAACTATATACCTGATAAAGAAAACATTGATTTTTCTGAATTAGTTTTTGAAAGTGTTACTGATTTTTCTAACCGTTATCAAAACAGGATCATTAATAGCAACATAGAAGAAAAAATTTTTATCCGCAGCGAAAGATTATTACTGCAACTGCTGATAAATAACCTGGTTGATAATGCGCTTAAATATTCGGCTAAAGAAAAACCAGTGCATGTAGCATTAAACAGACAACAAAACAATATCATTTTAAAAGTTACAGATGAAGGCAGCGGCATAACTGAGGATGAAAAGAAAAAAGTGTTTCAAAAATTTTATCGCAGCGGTAATGAAGCTATACGCAAAACAAAAGGAACAGGTTTGGGTTTATATCTTTGCAAACGCATTGTTGAAAGCCAAAAGGCAAAAATAAAAATTAAAAATAATCAACCGGCAGGAAGCATTTTTATTGTTGAATTTAATACTTAATGAAAGAAGAAAAAGCAAATATCTTATTGGTAGAAGATGAAGAACATCTTCATGAAACATTAAAATTGAACCTTGAAATGGAAGGTTATTCAGTTACTTCTGCATACGATGGAGGCCAGGCAATTAAAGCTGCGGAAGAAGAATATTTTGATCTTATAATTATGGATGTGATGTTGCCGGAGATAGATGGCATCAGCGTTATAGAAAACCTGCGAATTAATAATAATGATGTGCCGGTTTTAATTTTAAGTGCGAAAAATACGGGCCAGGATCGTGTGCTGGGTTTAAAAAAAGGCGCCGATGATTATCTTACTAAACCTTTCAATCTTGAAGAATTGTTGCTGCGTGTTGATAAACTTATTATCAAAAATAAAAAGATTGCTGATAAAGACTTTGTGTTTGACACATATACTTTTGATCACAACACTATTGATTTTAAAGCGCAGCAGGCAACACTAAAAAATGGTTCAGTAATTGAGTTAAGTAAGAAAGAAACCATGCTTTTAAAACTGCTTATTGAAAACAAAAACCAGGTAGTGCCAAGAGAAAAAATCCTGCAATCGGTTTGGGGTTACAAAGTGTATCCAAACACTAGAACAATTGATAATTTTATTTTAAGCTTTCGTAAATATTTTGAAAGCGACAGCCGCAATCCAAAGCATTTTTTTTCTGTGCGTGGTGTGGGTTATAAATACACAGACTAACTTTCTTTCTGCAACTCTTCAATCACATTTTTTACTTCATTAAAATGCATGTGCAGGTCGGTTTCTGTTTCAAACGGCGCATACATTTTTGCATCGCAAACATCAAGCAGCGTAAATACTTTTTTATATAAATCATCATTCACTTTTTGCTTTAGAGCAGCAAGCAAAAAAGCTTCTGAATGATGTGTTGTATCTGTTGTTTCTTTAACGGCATTTAATAATAGCTCCTTTGCTTTCGCAAAAAATAATTTAGCATCAGTAAGACTTTCAAGTTCGTTCCAATACCTAGAAAAATCAGTCTTGAATCTAAACTTAACTTCAGGCTCAAACACAGGCGCAGGCGTTACAGTTTGTACTGTTTCTTTTTTCTTTAATTGATTTTTATTTCTTTGATAGTTTATAAATCCAATCAACCCCGCAACAAGAGCAATTACACCGACAATCCATAAGTATTTGCGGTTGCTTACATCATAACTAATCACATTGGTAAACGCATTTTTTGTTAAAACTGCTTTTGTAAAAGTTACTGCAATGCTGTTTGTATTTATTGTTTGATAATCTTTTGTTGCGCTGTTAAAATAACTAAAACCAATTGCAGGTATAACAACGGTTCCTTCTTTTTTACCGATGAACGGAATATCAAAAATTCTGTCACCGCTTATAGGAAAATTGGTTTGATCAATATGTTGCGAATCGCTGCCGTCAAAATGTTCTGTTCCCTGCGGCCATATAACCACCGGCTTGTTAATAGCATCTAAATTTCCGGCACCTTTAATTGTAATAATCAGATGATCGTTTTCACCCGCAGCAATTTTTTTATCTGCAACAGAAACGCTAATAGTAAATGAACCAATGATGCCATAAAAATCTGCCGGTTTATTTTTATCAGGCAAAGCTGAAACTTCAACTGAAACAGGAACATTGCTTATGGATATATCATATTTATGCGTAAGAAAAGCATTATCATTATCAGGTATTTCAATATGATTGCTTACCGTTGCCGTACCCATTGAAAGTGTGCCTGCTTCAACCGGCGTTAGCTGCACCTTGCGTACAATAAAACTGGTATAAGCGTGGCCGTTCAAAGCTTCTGTTTGCGGCGTTTCATCAAAATTTAATTCATTAACACTGCAACCACTGAATGCGGGTTGCTTCAGCACAATTGCCTGCCCGTTTACTGAAGTATAAAATTTATATAATGCCATCACAGGCTCACCAACAAAAATTTTATTGCTGCTCACATTTACTTTAATAAACATGTTGCGTTTCAAAAAACTTTCTATCTTATCATCAGCTGCATTTTTAGTTTGTGTATCGTTTATTGATGCAGCAGGTTGCGCAATGCTGTGCGCCTGCATTAAAACGACATACACAATTGTAAAAAAAGATATAAGCAAAAATTTAGCGCAGTAAGACTTCATTGATTTTGCAAAGATAGATTTGATAAATTTTCATGCCTATGTTAGCAGGTTAATGTACGGTTAAAGCAAGATAATAAAGAGGTGGAGTTATCATGCATCATTCCCCGTTTATAATCCATAGTTTGTTATGTTTGTTGCGATAAAAAAAGGATATGGCATTTTCTTCAATAGATACAATCATTGATTTTCTGGAACCAGTTACCGGTATACATTTTCATAATAATGAAGAACATTTTACGCAACAGCAATTAGGAAATTATGTTGATGTATATACAAAAAACTTTCCTGGCGTTGATGATGCAGATTTAATAATTATCGGATGTAACGAATGTCGCGGAGCCGGTGCAAATAACACAGATAACACGGGCATTGATGCAGTGCGCAAACATTTTTACCAGTTATATTACTGGCATACTGAAGTTAAGATCGCTGATATCGGTAATATAAAACGCGGCGCAAGGCTTGAGGATACTTATTCTGCTTTACAACAGGTATTAAGTGAATTGCTGGCGCTGAAAAAAAAAGTAGTGATACTGGGTGGCACGCATGATGTAATGCTTGTTCAATATAAAGTATTTGCTGAACAACAAAAGATTATTGAAGCTACCTGCGTTGATGCATTTTTAGATATGAACACAGAAAGCCGGCTGCCTGCTGAAAATTTTTTAATGGACATTTTTATGAGTGAGCCAAACTATCTTAAGCATTATAACCACATTGGCTTTCAGAGTTATTTTGTACACCCGGCCATGCTTGAAACCATCGATAAACTGCGTTTTGATTGTTACCGTGTTGGTGTTGTAAAAGAACATATCGAAGCCATGGAACCAGTTATACGCAACACAAATATTTTTGCTTTTGATATTGCTGCTATTCAAAGCAGCCATGCACCAGCCAACCG
>CAZZXW010000010.1:6463-22299 GCA_964658095.1 uncultured Parafilimonas sp.
CGCATTACGCCCAATGGTTTTAATGGCGAAGAATCCTGTACATTAATGCAATATGCAGGCATGAGCAGTTTGTTAACCACCATTGGTATTTATGGTTATAATTATGAGCAGGATATTAATGAACTTACTGCAAAACAGTTAAGCCATTTGTTGTGGTATTTATGTGATGGCATACAAAAAGGAAAACTTGAATCACCCATTGAACAACGTGAAAACTTTAATGAGTTTAGATTAATGTTTGCTGATTTTGAAACGCTGTTTCTTCAAAGCAAAAAAACACAACGCTGGTGGATGCAATTACCTGATAAAACTTTTGTTGCCTGCAGTGAAAGAGATTATGCAACCGCACTAAATAATGAAATACCTGAACGCTGGTTAAGAGCTGCCGAAAGAACCTAAGTCACATTCCTTTAAACCAGTTTTGAAACATTTCTCCTACCACAGGCACCGGTGTTACTTTGTTATTAATGGCATTTATTAAACTGATCAGCCATATTACGAAAGTGAAGATTAAAATTAATACACCAATTAAAAATAACCATATTGTAAAAGAGCCGATAAGAGCCATAATAAAAATGCCCAGCAGTTGCCGTACGTAAAATGAACTAAACTCCGATTTGTTTTGGTTATTTAAAACAAGTGCTATAATTCAGCCTATAAATGTAAAATGAGCAACAATGGCAACTGTTTTACCATTGTCTTGTGGTGTTGTAGCACTAATGCCTGTTGTTGCTAACGAAGCTCCGCAGTTAACGCACATGACCTGGTTTGGATTGGTTGCAACGCCACAGTTGGGACAAAAATTCTTTTCTGTTCGCGGATTAAAACCGCATTTAGGGCAAGCAACCGCATTATCGCTTACTTCAGTTCCACAGTTTCTGCAATACATAATTTTAGTTTTAGTGTTTTAAGATTATAAATTAGAAAAAAGTTATCGCTAAAAATTAAAAAAACACAATATTATCTTCCAAACATCTTAACTAACTGATCATCTGTAAACTCAACAAACACTGCATTACCATTTGGTGTTACAGAAGGCGTTACACAATCAAACAATTCTTCTACCAATACTTTCATTTCTTCATTGCTTAAAGCATGCCCGGCTTTAATGGCATGTTGCCTTGCAACGCAATGTATCAGCTTATCACGCTTACTAAACTTTAGTTCATTACTGAAATGCTTAAACTGCTCCAACAATAATTCTATGCAACTTTTTTCATTGCCCTGCAATACATCAGCAGGCGTGCCTTGTATAATAAAACTGTCTTTGCCAAAGGTTTCAATTTTATAACCTAATAAGTGCAGGTCTGGTAATAGTTCATGAAGTAAGGCAGCATCCTGCGGAGATAATTCAAGCGTTGCGGGAAACAAGGTTTGCTGCGTAACTGCCTGGCTCGATTGCATTGTTTTATTATAGCGTTCAAACAAAACTCTTTCATGCGCATGTTGCTGATGAATGAGCAAAAAACCAGTTTGTATTGGCGCAACTATATAGGTTTGATGTAATTGAAAGTATGATATTCCGGCTATAGGTTTTTGGTTTCCGGTTTCCTGTTCCTTGTAATTTGTTTGATCAAAATTTAAATTTTCATTGTTCGTACTTTGTGCTTCATACTTCGTATCTGTATAAAAATCTTTCCAGTGTTTGAGTTCAGACCTGTCATCAGCTTCAATAAAATGCGCCTGGTTTTTTTGGGAGAATTTTTTATAAAGATCAGACGCAGAAACCGTATCTATTTTTTCTTGTGTGAATGGTTGTGATACCGCTTCTGTTTGCATAATATCAGCATTCAAACTAAAATCAAGCGAAGGTGAAATACTGAATTGCGCTAACGCATGTTTAACAGCGGCCTGCACAAAAGCATATACAATTTTTTCATCTTCAAATTTTATTTCCTGCTTGGTGGGATGTACGTTAATATCAATTTGTTCCGGGTCAAGATCAATATATAAAGCATACACGGGAAAGCTGTCTTTTGGCAGCAGCGCATCAAACGCAGACGTGACTGCATGATTAAGATAAGCGCTTTTTATAAAGCGGTTGTTCACAAAAAAATATTGATCACCACGCGTTTTTTTTGCAGCATCTGGCTTGCCGACAAAACCATTGATGTCAAGATAATCTGTTGCTTCTTTTACAGGTACCAGTTTGCTTTGATATTGATGCCCGAGCAGTTGAATAAATCTTTGTTTATAATTACCGGCTTCAAGATAAAAAACCTGTTGGCCATTATTGGTTAGCGAAAAAAATATGTTTGGGAAAGCCAATGCCACATGAATAAATTCATCTACAATATGCCGCATTTCTGCAGCATTGCTTTTTAAAAAATTACGGCGTGCCGGCACATTAAAAAAAAGATTTTTCATGCAGATGTTAGTGCCAACCGCACATAAACATGCTTCCTGTTTACGTACAATGCTGTTATCAATTTCAATAAAAGTTCCAAGTTCATCTTCTGCCCTTTTTGTTTTTAATTCAACCTGCGCCACTGCTGCAATAGATGCCAGTGCTTCACCACGAAAACCCATGGTACGTATATGAAAAAGGTCATCAATATTTTTTATTTTACTGGTAGCATGCCGTTCAAAGCTCATACGGGCATCAGTCTCACTCATACCTTTGCCATTGTCAATAACCTGTATTAACGATTTGCCTGCATCATTTAAAAACAATTGTATAGCAGTTGCGTTTGCATCAACCGCGTTTTCAAGCAGTTCTTTTACTGCACTTGCCGGCCGCTGAATAACTTCGCCAGCGGCAATCTGGTTAGCAATATTATCTGGCAATAAATTAATAATATCAATCACAACGCTTCCTTCATTTGGCATAAAAGTAGATTATTGCAGCAAAGCTTTTACGGAATGTGTTATAGATGTTAAGAATATTTTATTGTGAAGTTTGTTATCTTCTTTTAAGCTAATGCGATTAAACCTTTCTAACGATCATAACTCAGATTATTTATGCTAACAGACCTTAAACAACAGATCAACTCCCGGCAAACTGAAGCGTTATTTACAGAAACATCTTGCAAAGAAACTGAATTGGCAGTTCAGGGATGTAATGAAGAAATTTTAAGTGAGTTTAAGAAATATAAAAACCTGCCCGATGTATATGAGCAACTTCCGCATCATTGCGTACAGCTTTGCTTTCTTAGTTAATTGTATTGTTTGATTTATCTTGTGCTTGGATTGCAGTATATAAAACTTTGAAGTGCATGGCCGCTTCCAGGCAAACTGGCTTATAATGCCGATTGGAAAATTAATGCTTAAACGAATGAGCACCTTGTCAACAGGCAATAAATAACTACAATTTTTTATTTCAAAAAAATCCGGCTTAATTTTTTATGCATTTATTAAAATGATTCTTATGAATGATGATAAAATAAAGACGGTGCACAAGAGCAACCAGCAAATAAAAGTGATGAACAGGAACTGGATGTTCATAATCCTTTAAAGAATGATGACGATAAAAAAATAACACAGGAAGATATTGAAAGCGAGCAGGCTTTTAAAGAAGCGCAAACAGAAAGAGATTAATTTTCTGATACTACCTCTTCAATTCTTTTATCCGGCACCATCCACGTTATGGCAACAATAATAAATATAGAAAAAGAGATATAAGGATTTAAATAAGCAAGTGGTATTGCAACCGTATAAAGCAAAACCGAAACCAATCCTTTGCCTTTTTGTCTTCTTAAAATATCTTTTAAACGTTGATCATCTTGCTGGCATTTTTCAATAACCAATTGAAGTATAGTAAAAGATAATCCACATACATCAAGCAGCATTGCGTAAATGGCAACCGGCAGCTTTTCAAATTTATTTTCACCCATCCATCCGGTTGCAAAAGGCACAAGCGATAACCAGAATAACAGGTTAAGGTTGGCCCACATAATACCTGCGCTTATTGTTTTTACAACAGCTAATAAGTGATGATGATTGTTCCAGTAAATACCAACAAAAACAAAGCTCAAAATATAACATAAGAAAACCGGCATTAATGATTTCAATGCATGAAGATTTGAACCTTCAGGTACTTTTAATTCAAGCACCATGATAGTAATGATGATGGCAATAACACCATCACTAAAAGCTTCTAAACGAGTTGTTCCCATGCAGTATTATTTTAAACTTGCATAAACAAGCTGCTCAAATTTTGGCTCAAATTCACCATGTGAGTTTGGTGTTTGCTGCGTCATAATTAAGCAGATAAGATGTTCTTTTGGATCTGCCCAATACGTTGTTCCGAAAAATCCGCCCCAGTCAAAACTGCCTGCATTGCGGCTGCCATCAGCACTGCCTTTATCAGTAACAATTTCAAAGCCCAAACCAAAATTATTTTTACCATTGAAAAGAAAATCAAGCTGCGGGTGCAACATCATTTCAGTAGTGCGCTTTGATAAAATTGTTTTGCCGTTGTATGTTCCTCCGTTCATGATCATCTGTAAAAAAATTGCATAATCCAAAGCTGTAGAAGATAAGCCTGCACCGCCTGAAAAATAATGTTTGGTTGAATCAGGATAAGTAGGATCAACACCAAAATTCGTCTTTGTCCATGGAATAATATGGTGCAATGAATCTTCAGTATAAACAGATGCAAGCCTGTTAAATTTATCTTTTGGAAGATTGAACCAGGTATCATGCATGCCAAGTGGCTCAAAAATATTGATTCGTAAAAAGTCTTCTAAATTCATTCCGCTGATAACTTCAATCAAACAACCTAATACATCCACACTTAAACCATAAGTCCATTTTTCACCAGGCTGATGAACCAATGGTAATTTACCTAATCGTTTTACAACATCTAAAAGATTTTGATTTACTATTCCAAGCCCTGAAGGAATATTTGATTTTGCATAAATAGCTTTCATTTTTTCACTGCCAATTACGGGATAATCCAAACCCGATGTATGTGTAAGCAGATCTTCAATTGTTACTTCTCTCTTAGCAGGAACTGTTGTGTAGGTTGTATCAGCAGCATGAAAACTATCCAACACATTTTGATGTGCAAATTCAGGAATATACTTTGAAACAGGATCGTTTAATGAAAGCTTGCCTTCATCATACAAAATTAAAATGCCGGTACTTACAATAGCTTTTGTTTGTGATGCAATGCGAAAGATGCTGTTAGCATCCATTGTTTTTTTTGTAGCTGCATCACTGTAACCATAACCTTTGTATTGAACAACCTGGTTATCTTTTACAACAAGTGTTACAGCGCCTTTTATCCAATCCCTGTTTACATAACCATTAACAAGTGTATCAATATTTGCAAGCCGTTTATAATCAACAGAAGCAAGATCACCCGCAGATGTTTTAATAACTTGCGCATCAGTAATAAAATTCAACAGCAAACAAGCACTAAGAATAATGGTGGTAAACAATCTCATATTTAATTATTTCAACAGTTATAACTTAAAAATTTCTATCATCTGCAGAAGGGCCATAAATTGAAGGCACTGCAATATTGTTCAATCGCATATATACCGTAAGCTGGCCACGATGGTGCACCCAATGATTAATTGTTGATGAGATATTAGGTACCATTGGAACTTCCATAATTAAATAATCACCATTTTTTAGTTTAAACTTTTTTGAAAAGGTTTCATTAGTTGCAGATTGAAATGCTTTTTTTGCCTTCTCAACATTTTCATCAAGATGCGCAACAAGCTCTTGAGTGTTTGTAACCTGTTTGTGTTTAAAACTAGCAAAATCAATCACGTTATCTTCAAGCGCAACCTGTATCCATAATGGTATTTCTGCAACCAGCAAAGCAAGATAACCAAGCGCCATAGATTTTTCATGCGGCTTCCAGTCAAACAACGTTTCAGGTATTCTTTCCAAACATTTACGTGTAGACGGAACTTCGGCTTCCATCTCTTTTAAAAATGCTTCACCATAATTTACCATAACTAAAAGTTTAGCTAACAAATATAAAATGGTTACTGATAAATACAGCGCAATAAAAAAGCCGCGTTATTAAACGCGGCTTTTTATTAAATAAAAGAAATCTTTTATCGTGTAACTAATGAATCTTCATTGCTTGGCAATATCACGCTGTCATCAGTATAATCAGAACTATCATAATTTTCAACAGTTCCAGTATTCAGGAATGAGTTTATATCATCCGTTAACCTTTTCTTTTCTGTAATAAACAAACCATGTGGCGCTCCTTCGTAAACTTTATATACAGCATTAGGAATTAAAGCTGCGGCCTGTTCACCGGCTGCTTTAATAGGCACTGTTTTATCAGCATCACCATGAATAATTAACACAGGGACTTTAATGGATGATAATTCATTTCTGAAATCAGTTTGCGCAAATGATTTCATGCACTCGATCATTGCTTTTTGGGATGCAGATGCAGCCAGTGAAAATGTCCAGTCCATAATGCCCTGGCTAACCGGGTGACTTAAAATGTTGGCACCATAAAACTGTTTGCCGAATGTTTGAATAAATGCAGGCCTGTCATCTCTCATCTTATTATCGAAATCCTGGAACACTTCAAGCGGCGTACCATCAGGATTATCATCTGTTTTCAACATGTAAGGAACGACTGAACTTACAAGTATAATCTTACTGATGCGTTCACTATTATACCTGCTGCAATAACGCACTACTTCACCACCGCCCATTGAAAAGCCGATCAGTGTTACATTTTGCAGGTTTAATTCCTCCAGCAAATTTTTCAAATCATCTGCCAGTGCATCATAACTATAGTTATCTAATGATTGTTCTGATTGCCCGAAACCACGCCTGTCATAAGAAATACACCTGTAACCTGCTTCGCGCAAAGGTGTTACCTGGTATTCCCACATCGCATGAGTAAGTGGCCAGCCGGAAATAAATACTATAGGTTGTCCATCACCCAAATCTTCATAAAAGAGTTGGATTTTTTCGTTGTTGTTTTTTGATTGTAGGTAAGCCATAATATTAATTTTGACAGATGTAAATCAAATAATCTGCCAGCAAAAGAGAATACTATACTAATATATTTTTTAAGAATAAATACTGAACCATGATTGATAATATGAATCAATTTTAATTATTAATTTCTTACCTTAACTCTGTATGCCCGCACTCGATAATGATAACGAAATGTTTCAGCTTGCTGCAAGCCTGGTAAATGAAAGCAACCGCACTATTTTTCTTACCGGCAAAGCAGGCACCGGTAAAACAACTTTCCTAAAATACATCAAAGAAAATTGCATTAAGCAAATTGCTATTACCGCACCAACAGGTGTTGCGGCAATCAATGCAGGCGGCGCAACAATCCATTCTTTTTTTCAGTTGCCATTGTCGCCGTTCATTCCCGAAGCAAAAGGTTTTATGCAAAACAATGATGCCGTTAACAAGCATAATCTTATTGGAAGAATGCGATTGAATAGTGAGAAACGTAAAATTTTACAGCAGCTTGAATTACTGATTATTGATGAAATAAGCATGGTGCGTTGCGATACTCTGGATGCTATTGATGCAGTGCTGAAACATTTCCGTTATCGGTATAATGAACCATTCGGTGGCGTACAGGTTTTGTTTATTGGTGATATGTTTCAGCTGCCGCCGATAATACCTGATGAAGAATGGAAACTGCTTTCACCATTTTATAAATCTGCTTATTTTTTTGACAGCCAGGTGATGCAAAACTTTCCACCGGTGCATATCGAATTTAAAAAAATTTACCGGCAGTCTGATGCAACTTTCATAAATGTTTTGAATGAAGTGCGCCATAATAATTTAAGTGATGAAGGCATGCAATTATTAAACAGCCGTTATGATCCATGGTTTGAATTAAACGGTAATGATGGCTATATTTTTCTTACCACGCATAACTTTCAATCTGATAAAACAAACACAGAAGAGCTTTCAAAACTTAAACAAAAATCTTTTTCATTTAAAGCAGAAATAAGCGGCGAGTTTAATGAGAAAGCATATCCTGCGGATGAATTGCTGCAACTTAAAATTGGCGCACAGGTAATGTTTATTAAGAATGATAAAGAAAAAATAAAAAGATATTTTAATGGAAAGATTGGTGTAGTAACAAAGATGGAAGAAGATAAAATTTTTGTTCAGTGCCGCGATGATGCAGATGAGATTGAAGTGCATAAAGAAGTTTGGGAAAATATGCGCTATTCAATTGATAAACAAACACAGCAACTGGAAGAAGAAGTAGTTGGCAGATTCGCACAATATCCTTTGCGGCTGGCGTGGGCAATTACTATTCATAAAAGCCAGGGCTTAACTTTTGAGAAAGCTGTAATTGATGCCGGCCGTGCATTTGCGCCCGGCCAGGTTTATGTTGCACTTAGCCGTTGCACATCTTTAAAAGGTATTGTTTTAAAAAGCCAGATCAATGCAACAGGCTTGTACACCGATAAAAACATTATTGCATTTTCTGAATGTAATGCGTCTGAAGATAATTTAAAACAGGAGCTGCATCAATCTAAAAAAGCATACCAGCAAAACCTCTTGTTATTGTTATTTGATTTTACTGCATTAATAAAACAATGCAGCGAGTTAAATAAAATTGTTGTTGATAACAAGGCCGCATTTAACACAGCATTACTGCAATACATTGCTGAAGTTGAATATAAAATGGCGGCTCTTAATACAATTGCGGAAAAATTTAAACTGCAACTTGGTATTTTTTTTATTGATGAACGTTTGCCTGAAGAAAATGAACAGCTGCAAAAACGATTATCTGCTGCTGCAGATTATTTTATAAAGCAATTAGATGAACTGATAATATTTATAAAACAATCACCTGCATCAACAGACAGCAAGCAACATGCAAAGGCATATAATGATGCAATAAAAGAAGTATTTATTCTGCTTGCTGAAAAGAAACATCTGCTTGAATGTTGCAATCAAAAATTTTCATTGCAACAATATTACCAGCAAAAGAAAAGCTTTATTGTTCCTGCTTTTAATGTGAACGCTTATGCCACTACATCAGTGCAAAAAACAGAAAGCCCGCATCCTTTATTGCATAAAAAATTAAGAGAACTGCGAAACAAAATATGTGAGCAAAAAAATGTGCCTGTTTATTATGTAGCCTCAACCGCAACTATTGATGAGATGGCTGAGTTTCTTCCGCATAACCTTGATGAGCTTGTTAAGATAAATGGCTTTGGAAGTGCAAAAGCAAAACAATATGGCAAGTTTTTTTTAGATGTGATTCTTGATTATTGCAATGAGCATAACCTGTCTTCATCTATACATGCAAAACAGCCAAAAAAAGAACACAAAGAAAAATCAGCATCAATAGAGAAAGAAGATACAAAATCTATCAGTTACAAATTATACAAAGAGGGAAATTCAATTGCAGAGATTGCAAAGCAACGCAATTTTGCAGAGTCAACTATTGAATCGCATTTAACCTATTATATACAACGTGGGTTAATATCTGTAAATGAATTAGTAAAAACAGAAAAGCTTGTTTTAATTGAACCGCAGTTAGAAAATTTTGTAGGCGATTCTATAACTCCTATCAAACAAAAACTTGGTGATGCAGTAAGTTATGGTGAAATAAAAATGGTGCTTGCTTCAAAAGAATGGATGAAAATAAAACAGGAGTAATTCTCATGAACTACTCCTGTTTCTTTGGTTAATTATTTAATCACATGGCAGCTAATTGAACTTTCTGCATAAGTTCTGCAACGTTTTCTTTAAACAAGCTATCTGTATCCATCAGATCTTTTACAGTCTGACAACTATGTATAACAGTGGTGTGATCTCTTCCGCCAAAATGTTCGCCAATTGTTTTTAATGAATTTTTTGTAAATGATTTTGCGAGGTACATGGTTATTTGCCTTGCCTGTACAATTTCACGCTTACGTGTTTTATGCAGCAACCTGTCGTAAGGCACATCAAAAAATTCACATACTAACTTTTGTATGGCATCAATCGTAATTTCTTTACTGCTGGTGCGTATAAAATTGCGCAACACTTTCTTTGCAAGTTCAAGATCAATATCTCTTTTGTTTAAAGATGATTGCGCCAGCAAAGAGATCATAGCACCTTCAAGTTCACGTATGTTTGTGCTGATGTTATAAGCAACATATTTCACCACATCTTTAGGCATTTCTAATCCATCATTCTTCATTTTCCGTTCAAGAATTTCGATGCGTGTTTCATAATCAGGCGCCTGCAAATCTGCACTTAAACCCCAACGAAAACGGCTTAGCAAACGTTCCTGCATGCCATCTAAATCTTTGGGTGATTTATCAGACGTTAATACTAACTGCTTACCACTTTGATGAAGATGATTGAAGATTGCAAACAATGCATCCTGCGATTTTTCTGCCTTTGCAAAAAACTGAACGTCATCAATAATCAACACATCAATCAATTGATAAAAATGTATAAAATCATTTATAGCGTTGTTGCGGCTATGATCCTGGAACTGGTTGATAAATTTTTCACTGCTTACATATAAAACTATTTTATGCGGATGTGTTCTTTTAACTTCATTACCTATTGCCTGGCCCAAATGTGTTTTGCCTAAACCAACACCGCCATACACAACCAGTGGGTTAAACGAATTAGCGCCTGGTTTTTCTGCAACTGTTTTACCGGCACGGCGGGCAACACGGTTACAGTCACCTTCTATAAGCGAATCAAAAATATACGATGCATTTAATTGCGGGTCAATCTGCATTTTCTTTAAACCCGGAATTACAAAGGGGTTTTTAACTTCATCATTAATTACAAGGGGGAAATTCATTTCGTTATTGTTATAAACTTTTATGTTACCTGCCGGCATATCAACACTGCCGTTCTTTCCTTTGCTGCCACTGTCTACCATTATACGGTATTCAAGCCTTGCTGTTTTACCAAGTTCACGCTTTAAGGTTTTTGCAAGCAGCGTTACATAATGCTCTTCAAGAAATTCAAAGAAGAACTGGCTTGGCACCTGTATAAGCAAAACGCTTTCGTTTAACTCCAGCGGTTTTATAGGTTCAAACCATGTTTTAAAATGCTGCCACTCTACAATATCTTTAATAATCTTCAAGCAATTATTCCATACGTTGTCTGCGGTTTTTATCATAGCAATTGTCAAATAATGTGTACGCGTTAGTAGATTCTGATTTGGAAAAAAACCCCCAAAAAAATTCCATTTTTTATAACGGAATTTTTTTGGGGACGGGAGACGAATATCAAAACAATAAACCGAAAAAAAAATTTTTTTACACGCAGTTTTTTTCAATCATGATAAGCAAAAAACAAATTTTTTTATGCAAGCGTTTATAAATGAAGCACATCAGTTGATTGAAATTTTTTTGAGTTGAAAAAAAAATTTTTTCCTTTGTTTTCTCGAAAATTTTGAGTAGCAATTATTGTTTTTATGAAGATAAAAAAGTTTGTAATTCTGAAACGCCTTACCAGCTTATGTTTGAAAGAATTCTAGAAAATTTTTTGCTAATTTTTTATGATCCGTATATCAGATTCCTGCCAATTCCAAACTTTTCTTTTTTAATTTTCTTATCTCAACATCTTCAATAATTGGTTCTGATGATAAGATGAGTGAAGTATTATTTTCCTTCCACCAGGTGTTATTTTTTAATTCATTAAAAGGCAATACACCAATTAAATATTTGCGCTCTTCATCAGCATGCCATTCTTCAACCCATTCAAATTTTTCTTTGGGAATATATTTCCAGTCATCAAAACTTATATAAGTTTTAATATAAAAATCATTGCTTAATTCCGGTACGATGTGATGATATAATTTCTTGTATTCATAACGGTAATTATAACGCAATGCGCCTATATCACTTAGCACAGCAGACGCTGTTGGAAAGCTGCCCGCACCTTTACCATAAAAGAATTGCTTGTCTGCAAACGAGCTTTCAATTACAACACCATTATATTCATTTTTTACAAATGATAAAGGCTCATCGTGTTTTATAAATTGCGGCAACACAAACGCTGCTATTTTTCCATCCAATAATTTCTTTGCCTGTGCAACAAGCTTGATTTCGAAATGCTTTTCTTGTGCAACAACTGCATCACTTAACTGTATGTTTTGAATACCGTTAAAAACAATGTTATCAGGATGTTCAACAATACCATAAGCATGCGCAAGCAATATTGCCCACTTATTTACTGCATCATAACCTTCAACATCTAACTTAGGATCACTTTCTGCAAAACCCAATTGTTGTGCAAGCAATAATGCATCATTAAAATTGAGCTTGTCTTCAAACATTTTTGTGAGAATAAAATTGGTTGAACCATTCACAATTGCTTTAACTGATTGCAACAGATCATTATCATAATATTCTTCCAGGTTTCTTATAACAGGTATGGATGCACAAGCTGCAGCTTCGCATAAAAAAGATCTGCCAGTTTGCTTTTGAAGCTTTAATAATTTAGGCATGTTTTCAGCAATCATTTTTTTACTGGCACTTACAACATGCTTACCGTTTAATAATGCTTTGGAAACAATTTCAAATGCAGGTTCACTTTCATTAATTACTTCAACTATTACATTAATTTCTTCATCATTCAGTAAAACATTTTTATCAGTAGTAAATAATTCTTCAGGAGCGTTTCTTTTTTTGCCGGCATGCTTAATACAAACTTTTTTTATAGTTGCATTTAAAGATGATGTTTGCTGCAATGCTTTATATAAACCTTCGCCCACCACACCAAAACCAAATAAACCGATGACTAATTTTTTATGATATGGATTATTGATTGCCTTACTCATTATGATTAAGTTGTATTAACGGTATAATTATTTTGATTGTAACGATGCAAAAGATTTTTCTTCAACATTGTTGTACAAAAATGTTTTGATGGCTTCTTCAATTTGTTCATACTCTAACAAAAAACCATCATGACCATACGGTGAATGTATTGCACGATATTCTGCATGTGGAATATGCGCTGCTAAAAATTCCTGTTCAACCAAAGGAAAAAGCAAATCGCTTGAAATACCGATCACCAGTGCTTTTGCTCTGATTTGTTCCAAAGCCTTCTCTGCACTTTCGCGGTTTCTGCCAACGTTATGAGAGTCCATCCCTTTACTTAAAAAATGATAACTGAATGCATTAAAACGCTTCGCTAATTTTTCGCCCTGGTATAATTGATATGATTCTGCACCACGTTCATTATTTTTTAAATCATCTGAAATAACTTTTTGGGTAAGCTTGTATGTATTATAGCTTCTGTAAGAAAGCAAGGCTATCGAACGTGCAGTCTTCATGCCGTCCAAACCGGCATCAACATGCTGTTCTTTCCATGTCGCATCATTCTCAATGGCAAAGCGCTGTGATGCATTAAAAGCCACGCCCCATGCTGAATGAAATGCATTAGTTGCAATCGGAAAAATATATTCAAACAATGTTGGTTCTTCAATCGCCCATTCTAATAATTGCTGGCCGCCCATGCTGCCACCAATACCAATATGTATTGCAGAAATACCTAAATAATTTTTTAAATGATGATAGGCATGCACCATATCTCTTGTAGTAAACCAGGGAAAATGATGGTACCATGCATTGTTTGTTTTTGGGTTAATATCAAAAGGGCTTATACTTCCATAACAACTGCCGGGCATGTTTACACAAACAATGAAATATTTTTTTGGATCAAAGAACTTATCATTACCAACAAGGCCGCCCCACCATTCTGCGGGATCACTGTTTGCCGTTAATGCATGAAACACCCAAACCGCATTATTTTTTGCAGTATTTAATTTACCATGGGTTGTATAAGCAAGATGAAATGCATTTAATGTAACGCCGCTTTCAAGCTTAAATGGTTTATTATATCTGAATGTTTTCGTCACACTTTTTTATTCAATTATTTCAGTGTTTTAAAAGTTTAATTGTTATCTGCACCTTATTAAAAATGAAACATTCAAACTTTAAAACAACATTTGCGAAGACAACGGAAGCACATTGCTGTGCCTCCGTTCATCATCACAAAAATTACAAATCACTAAACAAAAGATTTTGCAAACACAGTTTCGAACGCCTGTTCAAAGTCTGCTTTTATATCTTCAATATGTTCAATACCTGCACTTATACGCACAAGATTTGGCAATACGCCTGATGCTGTTCTTTCTTCATCACTCAACTGCTCATGCGTAGTTGATGCAGGGTGAATAGCAAGTGTTTTTGCATCACCTACATTGGCTAAATGACTGATAAGTTTTAATGAATCAATAAACTTACGGCCATTTTCAATGCCACCTTTAATACCAAACTGCAGTACGCCGCCACTGCCATTAGGTAAGTACTTTTTTGCCAGCTTATTGTAAGGACTACTCTTTAAACCAGGATACCAAACAAACTCAACCTGCGAATGTTTTTCCAACCATTCTGCAAGCTCTAACGCATTATCAACAGCACGTTGTACACGCAGGCTTAATGTTTCAAGGCCTTGTAAGAAAAGGAATGAATTGAATGGACTTAATGAAGGACCAAAATCACGCAAACCTTCTACCCTTGCACGAATTGCAAACGCAATATTTGGTAAGCCAAGCGGATTATTATAACCAAAAACATCCCAGAACTTTAAGCCATGATAACCTTCGCTTGGCTCAGTAAATTGCGGAAACTTACCATTGCCCCAATTATAATTTCCGCCATCAATAATTAAACCGCCGATGCTTGTACCGTGGCCACCGATCCATTTGGTTGCAGATTCAACTACAATGTTTGCACCCCATTCAAGTGGCCTGAATAAATAACCACCTGCACCAAATGTGTTATCAACCACCAACGGCAGATCATACTCTTTTGCAAGAGCAACAAATTTTTCAAAGTCAGGAATATTTAAACGCGGATTGCCAATTGTTTCAAGATAAATTGCCTTTGTATTTTTATCAATATGCTTTACAAAATTCTCTACATCATCGCCATCAGCAAAGCGTGCTTCAATACCTAATCTTTTAAAGGCAACTTTAAACTGATTGTATGTGCCACCATATAAATAAGTGGTAGAAATAAAATTATCACCGGCTTGTAAGATATTATTCAATGCAAGAAATTGTGCTGCCTGCCCTGAACCTGTTGCCAATGCTGCAACACCACCTTCAAGTGCTGCAATACGCTGCTCCAGCACATCTGTGGTCGGGTTCATGATACGCGAATAAATGTTGCCAAATTGTTTTAAACCAAAAAGATTGGCTGCATGTTCTGTACTATCAAAGCCATAAGATGTTGTTTGATAAATAGGAACGGCACGTGATTTTGTTGTGGGGTCAATTTGCTGACCGGCATGCAACTGTAAAGTTTCAAAATGATGACTCATACATTGATTTTTTTGTGTGATAGATAAATTTTTTAAGCACTTAAGTGCTTAGTTTTTTGTGATAAGAAATATAAAAACGGGCAAAGCCCGGTGAGGGGATTATATAATGATGGCTTGCGCCATACAACAAATGCAACAACAAGCACACATGGTGTGATTGATTTTGTTTTGAATTTGTTTTTGCATTTGTAACATTGATTGAGGTAATGCTGTACAAATGTAATTGAGTTTCGATTCCATTGCTTAAAAATTTTGTAATTGATTGTTAAGTGTTTCAAGCTATCAATCAAGACAAATAAAAAAGCCTTCCCGATAATTCAGAAAGGCTATATGTTAATATTTTAAGCTTAAATCTGACTTATCTGTTCTCAATAATATTGAGACTGGAGTTGGCACCTTTTCCATTCGGAAGGTTGCCAAGGCTTCATCGGGCCATTCCCTCTGCCTTTCTTGATAAGTATTATAAAGAACTACTACAAATGTAAAGGCAATAAAAGTTAATACAAATAAAATTTCTATATATCAATATTTAAAAAATTTTTAAATAAGGTATCATTTTTTAAACATTG
>CAZZXW010000011.1:0-2279 GCA_964658095.1 uncultured Parafilimonas sp.
CATCAACGAATTGTTTGGTGTTTATGGCGCCAATCCAAATCTAAATCCTGAAAAATCAAATACTCAGGAAGCTGGCTTACAATCTTTTTTAATTAGCAAAAAATTATCTTTTACAATCAATGGCTTTAACAGGAACATTACCAATGTGATTATTTATGGTGCTAACGGGTATGAAAATCTTGATAAGCAACATGATTATGGTGCAGAAACTGAAATAAATTTTAGCATCAATAAAAAGTTGCAGTTAAATGCATCGTATGCATATATTGATGGAAAGATCACAGATAAATCTACAGGTAAAGATTCCAGCTATTACAATCTTATACGAAGGCCAAAAAATGCAGTAAAGATTTTTGGAGGATATAACATCACACCATCATTATTTGTAAGTACTTCAATTCAATTTACAGGAAAAAGAACAGATACTTATTTTAACCCGACAACATTTGCTTCATCCCAGGTTGATTTAGATGCTTATACTTTGTGGAATGCATATGCGCAATACAGCTTCTTGAAAAATAATATCAACATTTTTATAGATGTAAAAAACATTACCAATAAAACAAATTACTATGAAATTTATGGTTATTCCGTGCAGGGAACAACCATAAATGCAGGACTTCATTTTAAACTTTGATATCATGATAAATAATTTATCCGCTGCTGCAAAAATGGTTTGTTTGGCAGAGTTTGTCTAATAGTTATATTAACCATCGGCCTGTCATCAACATAAATTTCATGAATGTTTTTAAACAGGAAACGTATGCCACAGCATGAAATAAAAACATGTCCGCGTTGCCATAATGCCTTTGAATGTAAGGCAGGAGACATCCATCATTGTCAATGCACAGATGTTATTTTAAGCTATGAAGAAATGGCTTTTTTAGAAGGCCGTTATAAGGATTGCCTTTGCCTGGATTGTTTAATGCAATTAAAAAATAAGTGCACGCAGTTCAAAGAAAAATTTTTATTGAACAGCCATTAATACTTCTTCCATATATCGCAATAAATGATAGAACAACAACCAATAAGCAGAAGACTAATAAACAGCTCCATAAAACAAGTAGGTAAATCTTTATTAAATAAATTCAATAACCGGAAGCCCGGTAACAAGAAAAATCTTCTCATCCTGAATAAATAAAACACGTATTGTTGCGTAGCAAATAAAAACCACATGGCTAACGAAAGAAAACCAGCAATCGGGTTTATTTTTATTACACTCCTGATTGATACGATGGGATTTGGATTGATCATCCCCGTATTGCCCAACCTGATCGCTGAACTTAAAAACATCTCTGTTAACCAGGCAAGTGCTTATGGCGGTTTATTGTTATCTACATATGCTGTTACACAGTTTTTATTTGCACCCGTGATAGGCAACTTAAGCGATAGGTTTGGCCGCAGGCCTGTAATCTTATCATCGTTACTCGGCTTTGGCATTGATTATATTATTCTTGCATTGGCACCTACATTTGGATGGTTGTTTGTTGGCCGTGTTATAGCAGGCATTACAGGTGCCAGCTTTACAACTGCCTCTGCTTACATCGCTGATGTAAGTACACCGGAAACAAGAGCAAAGAATTTTGGAATGATCGGCGCTGCATTTGGTGTAGGTTTTATCATCGGTCCTGCTTTAGGAGGACTGCTTGCAAAGTTTGGTATACGGGCGCCTTTTTATGCAGCAGCAGATTTATGTTTACTAAATGCTTTGTATGGATTTTTTGTGTTGCCGGAATCATTAAGCCAAGCTAATCGCCGCCCGTTTAACTGGCGAAAAGCAAACCCTTTTGGTTCTTTGCAATTCTTAAGAAAAACACCAGCTATTGCCGGGCTTGCTGTTTGTTATTTTTTGATCTTTTTAGCTGCACAGGCGGTACAGGGCAACTGGAGTTTTTTTACTATCTATCGTTTTAACTGGACACCCGGCCTTGTAGGTATTTCTCTTGCTGTTGTAGGTGTGTTAATTGGGGGTGTGCAAGTTGGTTTAACAAGAGTATTGAATCCGAAGATCGGCGATGAAAAAAGCATTTATCTTGGGCTGATGTTGTATACTCTCGGGTTGGTATTGTTTGCATTTGCTTCAGCAACCTGGATGATGTTTGTATTTCTTATTCCTTATTGCATGGGCGGTGTTGCAGGGCCGTCGTTGCAATCAACACTGGCAGGCCATGTGGCGCCTAACCAGCAAGGCGAATTGCAGGGCGCTTTAACCAGCCTTATGAGCCTTACCACTATTATTGGTCCGCTGTTAATGAATAACCTGTTTACCTTTTTTACCA
>CAZZXW010000011.1:2289-16445 GCA_964658095.1 uncultured Parafilimonas sp.
CCGTGAGAAAAAAACGGCCGCAGAAATAGTTTAGTGTCCCTTGAGTGATTATAGAAGTTGCAGGGATATGATGTTTATGTACTTGGATTATCTAACAGTATTCCATTCAATGCGTATATGTTTTGTTATGCATTTGCTGCAACTAACTTCAGTAACCTGTTACTTCAACCCTTTTAAATAAGCAAGGCTTTGCGGAATTTGTTCAACTGAAATTGAGGACTCATCTTCTATAAAATAATGTTTTATACCGAGCTTTTTTGCTTCCTTCATAATGGCTGCAATGTTTACATCGCCCTGTCCTAACACCACATTGCTTTGTTCATCAGCATGGCCATCCTGGCTGTTGGGTGTGCCGGGTTTACGGTCTTTAAGATGCAGCAATGTAAAACGTGTTGGATACTTTTTAAGCAATGTAACAGGGTCTTGTCCCGGTTGTTTCACCCAGAAAACATCCATCTCAAAGTTCACATATTTGGGATCTGTATGCTGAACAAGGTAATCAAACAAAGTTCCGTTTTCATAAGGCCTGAACTCATAGCCGTGTGTGTGATAGCAGAAACTTAAACCATTTGCTTTTGCCAGTTTACCTGCTGTTGTAAAAACCTCAATGGCTTTCTTCGCATCATCCATGGTAAATGTATCGCTATTATGTGAAATCCAGAAGCATACAATATACTTTGCACCAAATGCTTTTGCCTCGTTAATGGCTGCCTGCGGATCAGTTGCGAGTGAATCATAATTAGCAGCAATACCTACCATGGTAAGCTGGTTTTGCGCAAGCAGTTTTTTGTATTCTTCCATTGGCAAGCCATAAGTGCCGCCGCCTTCAATTTCATGTATGTTCCAGCTTTTTATTTTAGCCAATGTGCCGGGCACATCTGTTTTAAATTGATTGCGCAAACTATATAATTCAAGGCCTATCTGCTGTGCATGTATTTGTTGTGATGCGATGAAAAACAGAGTGATGAATATCATTGATCTCATGTGGCTGATTGAGGCATGAAGATAGCATTTCCTGCTACTGCCTGTTGCAAACTTAAAGCTCTTTATTTGAGGAAGGATAACGTTAATGTTATTACCAGATATGCACCACTTTGTCGTTGGATAAATACAGACTATCGCCCGGCTGTATGTTAAATGCGGTATAGAAATGCGGATTGTTCATCAGCGGGCCATTTACACGCCACATGGGTGGTGAATGCGGGTT
This sequence comes from uncultured Parafilimonas sp., assembly GCA_964658095.1. Taxonomy (GTDB): domain Bacteria; phylum Bacteroidota; class Bacteroidia; order Chitinophagales; family Chitinophagaceae; genus Parafilimonas. The sequence continues at coordinate 3,497 of CAZZXW010000011.1, forward strand.
GTTGTTTATCCACAGGCGCAGAAATTCATCTTTCATTTTTACGCGCCATATAAGCGCCACAGAAATAAAGAACCGCTGGTCAGGTGTAAAGCCACCGATCTTTGTAGAATCGTGACCTTCTTTTGTCATTTTAAAAGCATCGTAAGCAATGGCAACACCGCCGTTATCGGCAGTATTTTCGCCTAATGTCATCGGGCCCTTTACATGCACAGTATCTAACACCGTAAAGGTGCTATACAGATCAGATAATGCCTGCGTTTTTGCTTTGAACTTGGTATAATCATCTTTCGTCCACCAATTCTTTACATTGCCTTCTTTATCAAACTGTGCGCCCTGGTCGTCAAAAGCATGCGTCATTTCATGGCCGATCACCATACCAATACCACCATAATTGAGCGCATCATCGGCGTTATCATCAAAGTAAGGTGATTGCAATATCGCCGCAGGAAAAACAATTTCATTTGCTGAAGGATTATAATATGCAGTTACAGTTGATGGCGTGGTAAACCATTCCGTTTTGCCAACAGGCTTGTTGAGTTTTGCCAGTTCATACTGGTAATTATTTGAGGCAACCGATACAGTGTTCTCAAAATATTTATCCCTTGTAACAGATACGTCGCCATAGTCTCTCCATTTATCAGGATAGCCTACTTTTTTGGTGATGGCAAACAGTTTTTCTTTTGCTTTTTGTTTGGTGCTGTCGCTCATCCAATCCAGCTTATCTATTCTTGCAGCAAAAGCTTTCTGTAAATTAGTTACAAGATCAAGTGCACGCTTCTTTGCATCTTCTGTAAAATATTTTTTTACATACAGCTGGCCCAACGCCTGGCCCAATGACTGATCAACCGCACTTGCCATTATTTCACCACGGGTTTTTTGTATAGCCTGACCTGAAATTACTTTGTTTAATTCAAATTCCGCATCTACAAAAGGTTTGCTTAGTTCATTTGTATAATTACTGATAGAATAAGCTTTTAAATAATGCTTCCAATCATTAATAGAAATAGATTTTAAAGCTGTATTCAATTTATCATAATAAGCAGGTTGTGATACATCAATGGAATCTGTTTTTGCACCAAGGCCATTTAATACATTCTGCCAGCCAATATTAGGTTGACGCTTTGCGAGGTCAGCAACAGACATCTTGTTATAGTTCGCATTTACATCACGCAGTTCAATATTTGTTTTGTGTGATGAAGCGAGTTGTTTATCTATGCCATACACCACCTCTGCATCTTTTGTTGCTGCTGCAGCATCAGTACCGGTAAGTTGAAATAAGGTAGCTATATATTTTTTGTATGCTTCCTGAATACCTGTGCTTGAAGGATCCGTTTTGAAGTAATAATCTCTTTCCGGCAAACCAATACCAGCCTGTGAAACGTGTGCAATATTTAGGCTGCTGTTTTTATTATCCGGCCCTATGCTAAAAGCTATAATAGAATTGTTGTACAACTTTGCCTGATCAGCAACAAGCTTTATGAAAGCAGCAATATCGGTGATGCTATCAATACGTGCAAGCAATGGTTTTATAGGTTCATAACCACGCTGATTGATAGTAGTTGTATCCATACCCGAAGCATAAAAATCGCCGAGCTTTTGTTCAATGCTTCCTGCTTTGTTGTTAGCTTTTGAAACGCTATCCAGTATGCCCTGTAAACGTAAGCGTTGCGGATAATTCATAAACATATATGCACCCACACCTGACTGTGAAGGTGGTATTTGCGCAGTATCATACCACTTCTTATTTACATACATAAAGAAATTATTACCGGGTTTGATGGAAGAATCTATGCCCGTTATATCAGTGTTGGTTTGGTTTAACTTGTTATTATTGTTGCAGGCTGCCAGTAGTAATAAGATAACAAAAAAGCATAACGATCTTTTCATAAACAGGTGTTTTACGTAAATCATTTTGTGCTGCCGAAGTTAATAGTTCTGCCTGTTTTTAATTGAATTGTTTGATGACTGGAGAAAACAAATCATTTAGCATTATTTCACCTTGGTTGTGTTTTTCACTGACGAATAGATCAACCAATTAAAATGCTATAAATAAGCGAAGTTTGCAACTTCGTCAAGCTAAATCACGACTTCTATTATTCTTTATGTACAACAACAAAAATCTTTTGCTTAACGTGTTTTGCTTTCTCGCAACACTATTATTTGCATGTAAGGCAAATGCACAGAGAATTGTTTATCACGATAAAGATCCGTTCAGCCATATTGAAACCACCACAACAGATTACAATGATTTAACCGGGAACAGATTAGCGTTTACAGCATTCTATGAAACAGATAATAAAACTATTGATACGCTTTACTTAACCTTTAGTGTGCCTGCAGCCAGCGATGCGAAGAGCGTTGCAGATACATCAAAAGGGTATTGTGAGCTGTTACTTAAAGACAAAGAGGTTTGTTCGGGATTATATGCAAGACAATTAAGTTATACTTCAGGAGGCATTCAAAGACATGCGATCACTTATTATTTCAGCAAAGCATGGTACAATAAATTGCTCACGCAAAATGTAACTGCAGTTAAACTTGCGTTGCGGGGCAGAAGTTTAGGTTCGTTTCAAATAGATGTAAATAAACAAGGTAAAATTGCAGACGCGCTTAAACTGGTTTTAACCAACACAAACAATTAAATTACAATATTTAATTCCTGATCTACCGAATACCCTTATACACATTACTGCATTGCTTTCCATTATTACCGGTTGCAGCATCAAATAAAAATTAGGTAGAATACTTGCTCTACTTTTAACCTGTAAATTATTGCAATGGATACAATCAATAAACTTGGAAGTATAGCACAATTTAACACCATGAGAGGTCAGCAAACACTGCATCCACTGGTAACGGTGTTGGATAATTCAAAATCAAAGCTTGTATATTCACAGCGGTTTATGTGTGAGCTGTACATTGTTTTTTTAAAAGAAGTAAGATGCGGCGAACTATTATATGGCAGGAATCACTATGATTATGAAGAAGGAACATTGGCATTTATAGCGCCGGGACAAGTATATGGCGTTGATGATGTGCAACCTGTTCAACCCAGGGGCTGGACGCTGGCATTTCACCCGGATTTGATTCACGGCACTGCCTTGGGCAGGCACATTAAAGACTATAAATTTTTCTCGTATGATGTAAATGAAGCATTGCATGTTTCTGAACGGGAACGGCAAACAGTGATTGAATGCTTTCAAAAAATTCTGTATGAACTGGAGCAGGCAATTGATAAACACAGCAAAACTTTAATCACGAGTAACATTGAGTTGTTTTTGAATTACTGTGTGCGTTTTTATGACCGGCAGTTTATAACACGTGACAATATTCATAAAGATGTACTGGTAAAGTTTGAGCAGTTGCTGAATGGTTATCTTCAATCAGATAAGCCGAGAACACTGGGCTTACCTTCGGTTGCATATTGTGCAGCGGAATTAAATTTATCAGCCAATTATTTTGGTGACCTGATAAAAAAAGAAACCGGAAAATCTGCGCAGGAATACATCCGGTTAAAGCTTATAGATGTTGCTAAAGAAAAAATTTTTGATACCGGCAAATCCATCAGTGAAATAGCGTACGAAATGGGCTTTAAATATCCTGCGCATTTTACGCGGTTGTTTAAACAGCAGGTTGGGCAAGCACCCAATGTATACAGATCATTAAATTAAAACAGATACTATGAGTTTAACAGAAAATAAAGATGCCATTTTTCCAAAAGGAGATAAAGCACCGGCTTCTTACTTTACTGGTAATGCCTATGTAAAAATTCTGATAGCAAAGCCTGCTTTAAATACAAGCGTAGGCAATGTAGTTTTTGAACCCGGTTGCCGTAACAACTGGCATAGCCATAAAGGCGGACAGATTCTTATCTGCATTAATGGCGAAGGCTATTTCCAGGAAAAAGGCAAGCCAATACAGTTACTGCATAAAGGTGATGTAATTGAAATTTTGCCCGGCGTTGTTCACTGGCATGGCGCAACTCCTGATAGCGAGTTTACGCATATTGCTGTTGGTCCGGAGGCAGATAAAGGTGCACCAGACTGGATGGAGCCGGTAACAGATGAAGAATACAATAGTTATAAAAGATAAATGGTCTTACCAATCTTACAAGTTAAATGAAAGCAGAGAATACAAGTGAAGCATTAGATACAAAGCAGCAAAGCATGGTAGTTATTTCTGCGCTTACTGCTACCGGTGATATTAATAATCTCAAAGCTGCATTGAATGTTGGGTTAGATGCCGGACTCACCATTAATGAGATCAAAGAAGCATTGGTGCAGTTATATGCGTATTGCGGTTTTCCACGCAGCTTAAATGCTATTACATCATTTATGGCTGTTATTAATGAAAGAAAAGCGAAAGGGATAAAAGATACAGAAGGCAAAGAAGCATCTCCAATTATTCCGTCAGACAAGTATGCAACCGGTAAAATGACACTGCAAAAGTTAACTGGCAGAGAAGAAAAAGCATCTGCAGGAGCCAATGCATTTGCACCGGCAATTGATACCTTTTTAAAAGAACATTTGTTTGCTGATATATTCAGCCGTGATGTGCTTAACTACTATCAACAGGAGCTTGCAACTATTTCTGCATTGATGAGTATGACTGGCGTTGAAGCACAGTTACAGGCGCATATATCAATGGGAATAAATGTTAGCCTTACAGAACTGCAGTTACAACAGATTATATCAATCATTGAAAAAACTATAAATGCACAACAAGCTATTACAGCGAAAAAAGTATTGGCAAAAGTGGTTGCATCTAAGTAATTAATTGGGTTAAAAGAATAAATTATGAAGAACAGTTTAATGTTGGTTTTTGCTGAAGCAATAGCACTAATGTTCTGTAATCAAACTTCTGCACAGCAAAACAAACAAATGGTGCGGCTGGCAAAACTTGTAATTGATTCATCGCAATTAGATAATTATAAAACAGCTTTGAAAGACGAAATAGAAACATCAGTACGCACAGAAGCAGGTGTTCTTACTTTATACGCGGTTGCAGAAAAAGAACATCCAACGCACATTACCATTTTAGAAATTTATGCTGATACAATCGCGTACAAAGCGCATTTACAAACACCACATTTTATAAAATATAAAACAGGAACAAAAGATATGGTTAAATCGCTTGAGCTTGTTGCGGCTGATCCGCTCATACAAAATATGAAAATAAAATAATCAGAGATTTGATTATAAAAGAACCCCCTTAATAAGTTAAAGAATAAATTATGGAAAAAAGAAAATTAGGCAAGAGTGGCCTTGAAGTATCTGCACTCGGATTTGGTTGCATGGGCATGAGTTTTTCGTATGGCACACCAATGGATAAAAAAGATGCCATTGCATTAATACACGCCGCCGTTGAAAAAGGCGTTACTTTTTTTGATACTGCAGAAGTGTATGGCGCATACACCAATGAAGAATTGGTGGGTGAGGCATTAGCGCCTTATCGTAATCAAGTGGTTATTGCCACGAAGTTTGGCTTTAATATAGTAGATGGAAAAATGAGCGGTGTTAACAGTCAGCCTGAGCATATAAAGCAGGCAGTTGAAGGTTCATTAAAAAGATTAAAGACTGATGTGATCGACCTGTTATACCAGCACCGCGTTGACCCAAATGTACCAATAGAAGATGTTGCCGGTACTGTAAAAGATTTAATTGCTGAAGGTAAGGTTAAGCATTTGGGCATGAGTGAAGCAGGTGCAAATACCATACGTAAAGCAAACGCCGTACAACCGGTAACAGCCTTGCAAAGTGAATATAGTTTATGGACGAGAAAACCTGAAGAAGAAATAATACCAATGCTTGAAGAGTTGGGGATTGGCTTTGTGCCTTTCAGTCCGCTGGGCAAGGGATTTTTGACGGGTAAGATGGATGAGACCACGAAGCTTAACGATAATGATTTCCGTAAACAGTTACCGCGTTTTCAGCCGGATGCTATGAAAGCCAACCAGCTTTAATTAACTTGTTGAATGATGTTGCCAAACAAAAAAATGCAACACCTGCACAGATCGCATTGGCATGGCTGCTGGCTCAGAAGCCATGGATTGCCCCGATACCCGGTACCACAAAACTCCACAGACTGGAAGAAAATCTCGGCGCAGTGGAAATAGAATTAACGGCTGACGATCTGAAGCAAATAAATGATGCCGCTGATAATATTAAAGTTGTTGGTAACCGCTATACAGAAGCTTTAGAAAAGACAACAGGTCTATAAATATATACTACAGGTTGCATGATGCTGATGCTGATGGTTTAAGTTCATAAGCATTTTAATATGCAACCTGTAAACTTTTTATATAAAATGTAGCTGTAAAAATTACTCTATAATCTTTTCTTCAATCCTGCCTGTTTGCTTGTTTTTAAGGATCACTTTTTTAGCACCATAATGGGTAACTTCTTCTTTCACTAAATAATTATCTGCGTCGTATTCAGTTAAGTTGCTTGTTTTTGATAAGCCTTCCTGTCCACGCCAAACTTCAAGCTCTATTGGTTCCCAAAGTTTTGTTTTGGCTGATTTATATGCGGCATCAATTATAGCGTTTACTACATAACCATCATAAAAAGTCTCTCTTGGTTCTTTTCCTTCTTCCATGCATGTAAACATTTCTGTAAACATGTGATTATAACCAAGATCATTTACTTCATCCCCAACGGGAAATAACCAGCCTGTATTACTTTCCGCTTTTTCAGCTACATAGTCTGCGCCTTTACCTGTTGTAAACATTTCTATTCCGGTGCGTAAAAAATTATTAATCCAGATAGTACCTTCTGTGCCCATCACTTCATCACGCAAATCCATACCACCGCGAAACGTCCAGCTTACCTCAAACTGTGCAATGGCGCCGGTTTCATATTTAATCAATCCAATGGCATGGTCTTCTGCATCAATGGGTTTAACCTGCGTATCTGCCCAGCACATTACTTCAACTGGCTTAATATCTTTTCCAATAAATGACCTGGTAATTTCAATGCAATGGCAACCCAGGTCTAAAATGCAACCGCCACCGGCAAGCTCAATGTTCCAAAACCAATCGCTGTGCGGGCCAGGGTGCGTTTCCCTTGATTTTGCCCAAAGAATTCTACCCAACGCTCCGTTCTTTACACTATCATAAGCTTTTAAAAATTTGGGTGCATAAACAAGATCTTCAAGGTAACCATTAAAAATACCGGCTTCTTCTACTGCTTTCAGCATGCGCAAAGCTTCAGCCCCGTTGCGCCCTAAAGGCTTTGTTGTAACAACCGGTTTCTTATGCTTGCAGCAAAGCATCACGGCATCTTCATGCACATTATTAGGCAAGGCAATACAAACCACATCAACATCAGGGTGTGCAATGGCTTCCTCCATATTTGATGTATAATGCCCGCAACTATAATCAGCTGCAAATTTTTTGGCATTCACTTCTTTGCGTGCATAAATGCTTACAATTTTATCTTTACTTCTCTGGCCCTGGATTGAATCTGCATAGAAACGCCCAATAAAACCGGAACCCAGCATAGCAATACGGCTCATAAATTTTTATTTTTAAATGATGTAGAAAGGCAATTTATCTGATAATGTTTATATACTTCAAAAATATGTTTATAAGCTACAAATAATCTGCTTGTAAAAGTATAAAACGCGTGTAAAAAACAAGGTAAAAAAATTTGGAAACGGCTTTCAGCCAACCGTATATTTACATAGTAAGATTGAATTTAATGCTGCTGATTGTAATGACCAGCATCTTGGTGGTGGTTGCAGCAAGACAGTAGCAAAAGGTAAAAATCTTCAATGATCAGAGACGCAAGTCTTAAGATCAAAATAGATGGAAGGGTTTCGGCCCGGAAGTTTATTGAAGGCAACAGGGTTAGTAAGTAATTTCTGTTGCTTTCTTTTTTTTATATAAATGCCTTAGGCTTTTGTAGCTAACTATTACTCGGTTTTGCGTTCACTTAAAATTCTTCTGCGTATATTTAAAAACGGCTTTTCTATTACTTCGTTAAAGCATAATGAAGTAATAGAAACGGCTGCAACACAAACCAGAAACATGATGTTGCTGTTGTTATCGATCCTAAATTTTACAAACTCACTTTGCGTTACATGAATCACCATCTTATGAATTAAATAGATGCCGTAAGATAATGCTGCAATTTTTGAAGTAATTTTTGATTGATACTTATACAAAAAACATTGCGGGCTTAAGGCAGCTAAAACAATAAAGCCATACCCAACATCAACTAATGGGAAACCGAATACTGATGCATTAAAACTTTCAGCTTCTGAACAAAAAAAATAATTAATTGCAAAAAGTAAAGCGCTTACAATTAATGGTGCATTTCCGTATTTTAATATCTTTCTACTAAATTTTGGTTTGAATTGAAGTAAGGCTGCAATGCTTACGCCAACCAATAAACCATCAAGCCTGCTCCATGTTGGATAATAGATCCACTTATACCAAGAAATGCCACTATCATCATTCAACAACTCAACATGCTTAAAAGAATATAACCTTGCGGCAAACCCAATTACAAAGAATAACAGCAATAGCCAGTATGCTTTTTTTATCTGTTTAAAATAAACTGATGCTGCAAGTATTAAAGGCAGCAAAAGATAAAATTGTTCTTCAATACATAAGCTCCATGCATGTGAAAATGTGCCCTGATGTTGCACATCCAAACCAATGTTTTGCGTAAAGCTTAAGAACTTCCAAATTGGTGGAAGCGCTTCTCTTTCTCTTATAAACGGGAACAAAAAATATAAGGTAACTACAACAAGGTAAGCCGGTATAATTCTGAAAAAACGTTTAATAAAAAATTCCTGAAGGGAAATCTTTTTGCCTGCGGATATTTTTAGAAAAAGTTGCGCTGCTATTAAGTATCCGCTTAAAACAAAAAATAAATCAACGCCACTCCAGCCAAATACACTGATTGTATTCGTCCATGCAGGATGCGCAAACAATCTTCCATAATGAAATAAAAAAACAAATGTTATAGCAAATGCACGCAGATGATCTAAGCCATATAATTTATGCGTAACATGGGTAGAGCCGGACATATTTATGATAGGCTTATCTTATCTCACCAAAGCATTCGTAATGTTGAACAGTTGGCTCAAACTCTAATAGGTATTTTTTGTCTTCCTCATAATACTTTGCTTTCTCATAATCTTCACCGGCAAAAGCCCTGATGCTTTCAATGTTCACCCACCATGAAATTGTCCAGATGTGTGTAGTATCACCTTCTTCTTTTTGCCAAACCTGCGCATTCAAATTCCCGGGTGTTGAGCGATAATCTTTAATACCCGTTTGCATTACATAATTTACGTATGCTTCTGCGTTGGATGTTGTTGTTTTTCCATGCCACAAGCGAACTATCATGTTATAAATTCAAAAATTAAAACTAAAATTCAAATGCCAATAAAATTATATTATCCTGGTTACATCGTTCTTATTTCTTCTTGCTGCATCGTTGCAGTTGCCGTTCTTTTCTCCCTGAAAAATATAAGAAAATAAACCAAAACACCTATGGCAATGTAAGCTGGTACAAACCAGATCTTCGTCCAGTCGTGCAAACCATTTTGCAGTAGATGTTTATCTACTACATGGCCTGAATAACGTGTGCCGATAAACATTCCCACACCGTAAGTGGCAAAAGTGAATAAGCCCTGTGCGGCATTTTTAATTTTTTCTCCGGCTTTCTTTTCGGTGTACATATAACCGGTTACAAAAAAGAAATCATAACAAACACCATGTAAAATAATTCCCGCATATAACATCCATTCATTTGTACCAATATTTCCATACGCAAAACATACATAACGCAATATCCAGGCAGCCATACCAAGCAACAACATATTTTTTACGCCGATGCTGTTAAATAAAAATGGTATCGCAAGAATAAACAAGCCTTCTGAGATTTGCCCAAGTATCATTTTGCCTGCGGCATTGTGAACGCCTATCTCATTTAAGAATGGATTAGCAAAGCCGTAATAAAAAGAAAGCGGAATGCATACCAAAATAGCAGCTATAAAAAATATAATGTAAGGAACATTTTTAAACAACACAAAAGCTTCAGTGCCCAATGCTTTTGAAGCGCTTGCATCTGCAGATTTTCCCTTTGGTGGCGTATTCGGCAAAATAAAACTGAATATACCTAATGCAACAGAAACAATGGCAGCCATATAAAATGTATTTGCTGTTTTCTCAATACCAAGATAACCAATAAGCAAGCCTGCAACAATCCATCCTAATGTTCCAAACACGCGTATCCACGGAAATTGCTTGCCGGGATCATTCATTTGATTAAACGCTACACTGTTGCTTAATGCAATGGTTGGCATATATAACAACGAGTAAAATAATATCACCCAAAAAAAAGTAGTATTATCAACAATTTTAGTGGCAAGAAATAATAAAACACCACCGATGATATGAAAGACACCCATTATTCTTTGTGCAGCAAAAAACCGGTCAGCAACCATGCCTATAAAGAAAGGTGATATCATGGTTGCAATAGCCAAAGCACTGAATGCAGCACCAACCTGCAAGCCGGTTGAATGTAAGTTTTCGCCCATGTAAGTGCCAAGTGTTACATACCATGCGCCCCACACAAAATATTCTAAAAACATCATGGCAGATAAGCGTACGCGAACAGATGTGTTCATGTTATTGTTTTGCTGATAAAATTAAAGGAGTTTAAACCAAATCTTCTTTATAAGCAGAATTAAATGAATAAAAAAGGCTGTTGAAAAACAGCCTTCATATAAACCCTGTTGAAACTAAATCTAATTTAAACTGCGGAAGTCAACCGGCACCAGTTTGCTTACGCCGGGTTCCTGCATGGTAACACCATAAATAACATCCACGCTGCTCATTGTTGCTTTATTATGTGTAACAATGATGAACTGTGAATTATCACTAAACTTTTGTATCATCTGTGTAAACTTGCCAACGTTTGCATCATCCAGCGGTGCATCTACTTCATCCAAAATACAGAATGGTGCCGGCTTTATAAGATAGATAGCAAACAACAAAGCTGTTGCTGTTAACGTTTTTTCGCCACCGCTTAATTGTGTTATAGACGATGGCTTTTTGCCTTTAGGTTTTGCCACTACATCAATGCCTGTTTCAGCAAGATTATCAGGATTTTCAAGCACAAGATCAGCTGTATCTTCTTCCGTAAATAATGCTTTAAATACCTGCTGAAAGTTTTCACGAACCTTATTAAATGTTTCCAGGAATTGCTGGTTGGCAGTTATTTCGGTTTCTTCAATTGTTTGCAATAAACTTTCTTTTGCATTCACCAGATCCGCCTTCTGTTCAAGGATAAATTCATAGCGCTTTTTAATTTCAACAAACGCTTCAATCGCTGTTGGATTTACTTCACCAATGTTCTCTAGCCGTTTGCGCATTTTATCGGCACTTGCCTGTAATTCTTCAACCGCAGATGTTGTTTTACGAGGCTCATCAATTATATCATCCAGCTCAACTTTAAACTCAACGTGCAAACGTTCACGCATGCCGGCAAGATTTAGTTTCAGCTCATTTAATTTATCTTTTATTTCAGCCAGCAATTGTTCAACGAGTTCTTTATTTTTTACTTTATGTCTTAATGCACTTTCCTTTTCCTGCAAAGCATTGCGCTGATTATAATAAGCCGCGTCAGCTTCATTTAATCGCTTCTCTTCTGCTTCTTTTGTTTGCAGCAACGTGTGCAATTCATCTTCGCTTGCCTGTAAAGTTTGTGCACTTGTTTCTATCTGCGCTGATGTTTCTTTCAACTGTTTAGAGTTCTGTTCAACCTGGTTATGTAAATCTTTTAACTGCGTTTGTTTATAATCTAATTCCTGTTGTAATGCAGTAACCTTGCTTTGCAATTTTGTAAATGCAATATTATTTTCATTGTACAAATTAGAAGCTGTGCTGTAATCTTTTTCAGCAATTTTAAATGCTTGTTCTGCTTCTTTAATTTGGTTTGAAATTGCGTTCAGTTCTTCATTTATTACAGTAAGATTTAAATGCAATTGTGAAATATGTTCCTGTTCTTTTTGCAAACGTGTTTGCATTTCTGCAGATTGCCTGGTCGCATTTTGCTGAAACGATTGCAGGTTTTCAATCTTATGTTTTAGTGTAAAAATTGTATTGTTAAGTTGATTGATTGAAGTCTCCGTTTCGCGGATTACATTTTCTTTTAACTGTTGGTTGTAACCAATTACTTCGTTATGCTTTTGTTGAATATTCTTCTTTAATTCATTCACTATTTTTTCCTGTGCAGCTATTTCTTTATTTAGTTTTTCAAGATTTTTTGCGCGGCCAATTCTTTTGCCTTCAAACAAGCCAACACTTCCACCGGTTAAGCTGTATTTTCCTTTTACATACTTGCCGGATTTTTCTAACACAATTGCGCCGTTGCTGTTATTAAGCGCTTCATCATTTTCAGCAATAAAAACATTACCCAATAAATATTCGGATAGCTTTTTATATGCTTCATCCACTTCAATTACATCCAGCGCTTTAATTGTATTTGCAGGTTGATGCGGCTCGTTATCAACGCCTGCAATTTTATCAAGCAATAAAAAATTTGCTTTACCTTTTTTATTTGCGTCTAATAAATAAACAGCCTGCAAACCTTCTTCAAGATTGTTTACAATGTAGTAATTAAGATATGGTGCCAATACATTTTCAACTGCCGTTCTGTACGCTTCCTGCACATAAATGATGTCTGAAAGAATCGGCGCATGAAAATTCCATTGCGTGTTTTTATGTAAAAATTTTACGCTTTCAGGATAACCTTCCATTGAATCAACAAGGCTTTTCAGCAAGTCATGTTCATTACGCTTTGCATCAAACTTTCTATTCTCATCTGTAAGCTGGTTACGCAACACTTCAAGCGCTGCCTGCGATTCTAATATCTGCTGCTTGGTTACTTCATGCTGTTGCTTTAATTGCTGCAAGGTTTGCTGTTGTTCT
>CAZZXW010000011.1:16455-18647 GCA_964658095.1 uncultured Parafilimonas sp.
ATTTTTGTTTTGAGTGATAGATCAGTATCAAGCTGCTGAAGCTGCGTTTTCCTGCTGTGTTGTTCCTGTTCAATTTGCGCCAAACTCCTGTTTAAATTTTGAACAGATGTGTCAGCCACAGCAATGCTTTTTTCTGCATCAAACTGTTTGCGTTGTGTTTGAAAATGAATGCTTCTTACTTTATCAGTTGCACTGCGTTTTTCATCAAGCAAAGAACGTTTTGCATCAGCATCGTTACGCAACTGTTCAAGGCTTTCTTTCAAACCTGATAAATTGGTTTCTTCTTTTTGTTTTTGCAGTTGCGTGTATTGAATTGAATCATCAATATGCTTCAACTGATCATTTGCTTTTTGTAAAAAATCTGTTAGTGAATTTTCTTTTTCTTTTAAATATTGCAGCCGTTGCGATGTAAGGTTCTTTTCATTCTCTTTACTGCGCAATGTTTGTATTAACTCATTAAACCTGTGCTGAAGATTTTGCAATTCTTTTTCCTGTTCAACAAAACCAATTTTTTCTTTTTCAATTGATGCATCATCTAAAGCTATTGTTGCTTCCAGCCCATGTTTCTTATCTGTCTCTTCCTGCTGTTGCTGGTTAAGATTTTTATAAGTAAGATTAAAACCTTCCAATGCAGCTTTAGCAAGCTCAATAGAAATTTCTTTAAATTCTTTTTTTATCTCGTGATATTTTTCAGCCTTCTTTGCCTGGCTTTCAACCACCTTTAACTGATTCGCAATTTCAAACAACAAATCTTCGATGCGGCTTAAATCATTCTCTGTCGCATCAAGCTTAAGCTTTGCTTCTTTCTTTCTTGTTTTATAAATGGTGATACCTGCAGCCTGTTCCAGCATTCTGCGGCGGCTGTTCTCTTTATCTTTAATAATATCATCCACCATTCCAAGCTCGATGATGGCATAACTATCATTGCTTACACCTGTATCCAAAAAAAGATTATGAATATCTTTTAAACGACAAGACACATCATTTAAACGATATTCACTTTCGCCATTTTTAAAAAAGCGGCGTGTTACAGTTACTGTGTTAAATTCAGTTGGCAGTAAGTTTTTTGTATTCTCGAAGGTGAGACTAACTTCTGCGAGTCCGCTTGAGCTGCGTGTTTTAGAACCATTAAATACTAATGCTTCTAAATTTTCACTTCGTAATTGCGAGATTTTTTGTTCACCGATCACCCAGCGAATTGAATCTATGATATTGCTTTTGCCGCAGCCATTTGGACCAATGATACCAGTGATGCCTGCATCAAAATTGAGTATAGTTTTATCAGCAAAGCTTTTAAAACCTTTTATTTCGAGGTTCTTTAATTTCATATAAAAGGTGAATCGGTTTTTCTAACGTTTATTTCAGCAAGGCTTGTATAACCTTATTGCGAACATAAGTTAAATATCAACCAAAATTCGAAGGACGAATTAAGCTGTGGAGAAGTGGTGGAAAGTAATTAAGGCACTACAATTTTATTATTAACCCTGTTTACATCAGCCATGCGCTGGCTTGGGTCAATTTCAATTGATTTAATATCAGTAACTGTTTTAGAAATATTGAATGAATAATCAGGATTTACCCACGGCCATTCATCATGCACAATTCTTTTAATTTGGTCTTCTGCCGGCTTTGCACTGTACATTAAATTCATAGGTATGTAATGCATTTCTTTGCTGCCATCTTTGTAGGTGATTAAAACATCAACCGGCATAGGCATTAGGCCTAACCGTTTGATGGTAATGTTTGCATTGTTGCCAATCATGTTTACATCGCCGATTGCATAATCTATAGTCCTGGTTGTATTAATCCAATACTCTTTAAACCACTGCAATTCTATGCCACTAACTTTTTCAGCAACACGAATAAAATCATTTGGATTTGGATGTTTAAAGTGCCATTCGTTATAATACTCCAATAAAATTTTATCAAGATTATTTTCGCCAACTATATAACCCAACTGCGATAAAAACATAGAACCTTTAGAATAGGAAGCCACACCATAAGCGTAGTTTGTATTGTAATGATCAGCATGCGTGCTTAACGCTTCTTCTTTGCCGCTCTTTACAATTCTGAAATATGAATTGTATGAATTGATGTACGCAAAACCGGTATCACGTTTCAAGTGAGCAGTTGTTCTTAATTCTGCATACGTGGTAAAGCCTTCATCCATCCATGGATATAAACTTTCGTTT
>CAZZXW010000011.1:18657-19556 GCA_964658095.1 uncultured Parafilimonas sp.
TTCATTAGTGCCCATCATACCCTGGTACCAGCTATGCATAAATTCATGAATGGCGCCACCAACACTTGAAGATTTTATAAGCGTTGCCATTGGGTATTCCATGCCGCCATCACCGCCTTGTATGAACGAATAATTTTTGTAAGGATACGCGCCAAATGTTTTTTGAATAAAAGGATAAGCATGCTGAATAGTATCTGCTAAAGCCATCCATGAAGAATCGTTGGCCGGCGTTTTTTTATACACGAAGTAAAAGAGCGGGCCATCTTTCATTTGCCTTTTAATCATTGTATAAGTATTGTCTGCAGCCCACACAAAATCATGCACCGTTTGAGCACTAAACTTCCATGTTAACGTGTTGCCGGTTAACCGTTGACTGTTGACCGTTGAATGACCATATCCAAACCCAACTTCATCAGGATTTTGTATAGTTCCTGAACCGGCAAGCATATAAGTTTTATCTATCGTGATGTTTACATTATAATCTCCCCAAACGCCATAAAATTCTCTTGCGATGTATGGATTAGCGTTCCAGCCCTGGTAATCATACTCCACAAATTTTGGATACCACTGGCTCATGCTGTAACGAACACCTTCAGCATTATCACGGCCGCTTCTTCTTATTTGTACAGGAACCTGACAATTAAAAGCAATCTCAAAACTATTTTTTGAATGAGGTTGTAACGGCGTTTTCAATTCAACTTCCAAAATTGTTTCATGATAAATCAATTTTTGATTGATGCCGTTCAACTTCACATAATTCACGCTATCATAACCAATTTCGTTTGGCTGCAAATGTTGAATGCGGTCACGTACACGTTCATCCCAATCATAAACAGGATTGCCATCTTTATCAGTACCTAAAACTGTTTTACCTAATTCACGACTGCGCACATCCATCA
>CAZZXW010000012.1:0-19050 GCA_964658095.1 uncultured Parafilimonas sp.
GACCCGCAACTTTCGCCAGTGCAACACCATACGCAAAATCCGGATCTTTAAAACGCCGGTAGTCATCATAAGAATCATAAATCGAATGATACTCGCCACCATTATCTTCCCCGCCAAAACCCAAGTCTAAAGTATTTATACCAAGGTGTTGAAGAAATGGAGAGTAATCAGAGCCGCTGCCTAATGCACTTAATTCAATGGTTGATTTTGCTAATGCTTCTTTTTTGGCTTTTGTGCCTGCAGCAAGTGCTGCATAGTTAGCTTTGGCTCTCTCAAAAACTGAAATGTTAGTTTGCGGATCGATTACTGTTTTTGATATATCATCCATTAACGGTTGCAAGGCATGCGAACCACCTGCATTTAAAAACCCTCTTCCATTACCATCACTATTAATATATACAATGGCTTTTTGCTGTAAATCTTTTGCATGTTCTTCAACAAACTCTGTAGAACCGATTAACCCAGGTTCTTCACCATCCCAGGAACAATATATAATTGTGCGTTTTGGCTTCCATCCGGTTTTCATCAACAAGCCAATTGCTTTTGCTTCTTCAAGCAAAGCTGCCTGGCCGCTGATTGGATCGTTTGCGCCGTTAACCCATGCATCATAATGGTTACCACGCATTATCCATTCATCGGGAAATTGTGAACCTTTAAGTATTGCAATTACATCATAGCAAGGCACCATGTTCCAATTAAATTCCAGCTTTAAATGTACCTGCGTTTTACCGGCACCAACATGGTATGCAAAAGGCAACGCACCTTGCCAGCCATCCGGCACCACAGCGCCATCTAATGATTCCAGCAATGGTTTTGCATCATGATAACTTATTGGCAGTACAGGGATTTTTAAAAGATTTGGCGCTTCATTATGCGATGCTATTCTTTTGGCACTGCTATCAGCTCCAATGCCAGGTGTTAAAGGATCGCCCGGATAGATGGGCATATCCATAACACTACCACGTTGCACACCATACTCATTTTTAAACGCACCTTTTGGATAAACATCTCCTTTAAAAAATCCATCGTCCATCGGGTCACTGTAAATAATACATCCCACTGCACCATGCTCCTGTGCAACTTTTGGCTTTATTCCACGCCAGCTATGCCCATATTTTGCTATTACTATTTTGCCTTTTACATCAATACCCAATTCGGCTAACTTATCATAATCATCAGGCAAGCCATAGTTAACAAAAACAAGCGGTGCCGTAACATCACCATCAGCACTCCATGCGTTATAAGTAGGTAATTGATTTTGCTGTCCTGATGTTGCATCTTCTTTTAATGCAGGTTCTTTCAGTAACGCTGTATATTTTGTTGGCGCAATCATTTCAAGCAACCTGGTTTTTGGTGTTGGAAATAAAACGCTGAATGTTTCTATGTGAGCATCAAAGCCATAGCTTTTATAACGATTGAGAACAGTATCTGCAAATTCTTTACTGTTTACAGAACCAAGATTATGCGGTTTTGATGAAAGTAATTTTATAGTTGTGCCGATGTGTGGCGCACTTAAAGCAGCATCAAATGCTTGCTCTGCCTGTATTTGGGTTGTTGCATCTGTCGGTAAAAAGCCGGTAATAGATTGTGCATATATGGTCATAGAAAATAAAACACATGCGCATAACAAAATTGTTTTCATAATGATGTTGCTTGAAAAATGAAGATAAGAGAAACAATAATTAAATGCGCTTAAAGCAATTAATTAAAAAGTGCTTTATCAATAAGGTGCGTAGCAATTTCTTTAAAATGAACAGAAACATACAGCTCTATTTCACCAAGCAGGTAATTACTGTCTTGCTTGTTTAACATTATCGTGTGTATATTATTTTCTTCAAGCATTCCTTTAACGATATTGGCTTCTGCATAACTACGTGTAGAAAATAGTTTAATCCAGCTTTTCATCCTATAGAATTATACTTGTAAATTTAAAAGCAATGCTCAAATTAATGTAATGAAAATTGAAAAAATCTAATTTTCATAACCATTCTATTTTTTGAATAAAACAGAAATCAATATAATATTGCTCACTTACTTTTAATTATAATTACAAAAACCGCTTATGCGCATACTGGTTACTGGTACAGCAGGATTTATAGGATTTCATGTTGCGAACAAGCTTTTAAATGATGGGCATGTTATTATCGGCTTTGATAGTGTGAATGATTACTACGACGTTAATTTAAAATATGGCAGGTTAAATGCTGCCGGAATAAACCTTAAGGAAGGGAAAAGCTACGCTAAACTTGAAAGCACAATCCATCCTCCTTACTGTTTTTATAAAGGTAATCTTGAAAATAAAGAGGAGCTGGAAGATGTGTTTAAAAAAGAATCAATTGAAATTGTTATACATCTTGCAGCACAGGCAGGCGTAAGATACAGCCTTCAAAATCCACAGGCATATATATCAAGCAATATAAATGGCTTTGCAAACATTTTAGAATGTTGCCGCCATTATAATATCAAGCACCTTGTATATGCAAGCAGTTCCAGTGTTTATGGATTGAATGATTCAATTCCCTTTAAAACTTCAGACAATACAGATCATCCTGTTTCTTTATATGCCGCAAGTAAAAAAAGCAATGAATTAATGGCGCATGTTTACAGCCATCTTTTTAAAATACCAACAACAGGCCTACGTTTTTTTACAGTATATGGCCCCTGGGGAAGACCGGATATGGCACTCTTTATTTTTACAGATTCTATTATAAAAGAGAAGCCCGTGCAAATTTTTAATTCAGGTAAAATGCTGCGGGATTTTACTTATGTAGATGATATAGTTGATGGCATTATAAAAGCAATGAATAAAATGCCTGAACAAAATAACGAATGGAAGGAATCAACATCAGATGCTTCTTCTTCAAGTGCGCCCTATAAAATTTATAACATTGGTAATAACAAGCCGGTAAACCTTTTAGATTTTGTAGAAGCTATAGAAGCAGAACTGGGTATAAAAGCTATAAAAGAATTTTTGCCTATGCAGCCCGGTGATGTTGTAACTACTTATGCAGATATAACCGATATTAAAAATGATCTTGGGTATTCACCAGAAACCTCAATTAAAGATGGGATAAAGAATTTTATAAATTGGTATAAGCAGTATTATTCAGTGTAAATAATCAATAAGCTTTTTCTTGCTTTTTAAAAAAGTGAATGATCGTCATAAAAAATATCTTCACATCCAGCATAAATGTCCAGTTTTCAATATACCACATATCATATTCAATTCTCTTCTTCATTATTTCAAGAGATTCTGTTTCTCCTCTGTAACCATTTACTTGTGCCCAACCAGTAATGCCTGGCTTTGCAAAATGTCGAGCCATGTAATTATTAATAGAATCTTTATAGCTTTCGTTTAATTTTATTGGATGTGGTCTTGGACCTGTAAAACTCATATCTCCCAAAAGAACATTTATAAATTGAGGCAGTTCATCAATACTTGTTTTTCTTAAGAATTTGCCCAATCTTGTAACTCGGGGATCATTTCGTACGGCTTGCTTAAATTCTTCATTTTTTTCTGCAGCCATCATAGTACGAAACTTAATTATGTTGAAAACTTTGTTATTGCGGCCGGCACGTTTTTGTAAAAAGAAAACCGGCCCTTTTGATCCTAACTTTATTAAAATTGCTATGATGGGCAACAACCATGAAAGAACAAATACTATTGCTAAAGAGCTCAAAACAATATCAAGAAATCTTTTTTTAACCCGGTTACCCAAATATTCAAGTGGTTCTTTGCGCAAGCCAACAATTGGGTACTCATGAATAAAATCTATGGTTCCGGTTCCTGTATAAAATTCTGGTTTAGCATCTCCCACAAATTTTACACGCACACAATGCTTTTCCGCTGCATTAATAAGTGTATGCACATTTGAATGCTGGGCAGGATTTAATGTTGAATAAATTTCTGTAACATTATTTTCAATTGCATAATTAATACAGTTATCAATTGAGCCAACTATTTCTCCGTTATTATCAATGGTATAATCAGAATAATCATCAAAAAAACCGGAGAAAGAATATACCTTACTCTTATTACTAAAGTATTCAGCAAGTTTTACCCCTGCTTCATTATAACCTATTATGGCAATCTTTCTTTTTAACTTAGAAAATGCCATTACAAATTCTGTAAGATAAGTTAGATAAAAACGGCTGATACAAAAAAGCGTTAGCATTGAAAAAGAGAATATAATAACATATTTATCTATCGAGTTTGTTAATAATAAAGGTGCAAACCAGAGAAGCATATATAAACCAACCGTTCTTACAGAGTTACGATACACTTCTTCTATTTCAAAGAATGTTGATGTGCGGTAAAGCTTGAATATTCTTGCACAAATTTGCCAGGCAATATTTATAATAGCAAAGAATAATAAAAAATTTAATGAAAGAATTTGAATAGAGAATGGATCAGTTAAAATAAAAAGAAGTACAAACGAAAAATTAATAATAATCAAATCGATAAAAACTGTAATCAATTTTAGAACAATGGTAGTCTTGATGTCGACATTTTTCATTAGCTAAGGATTATTGAATTAGTCAAAAATAACGAATAATCATTTATAAGTCAGCTCTGTTTAAAAAAGTCACGTATGATTAGTGAGACCTTTTTATGTTTTTATCGTATTTATTAATGTTAATCAGGTGCAATAATTACAATTAATACGAACATAATGTATTATTAGTTTACGGGCTATGTTTATTATTTATGATAAATTATAAATTTGAAGCAAATATTTTTAAATATAAGCATCTGTTCTTAACATTGCAAAATCAGTTTTTTCAATTAAGCATATTTTCCGGTACAGCTTACGTTTTAAAATCTTATCGGCACAAATTTATATTTGCATTGTATAATACTTTTAAAATTCATTCCGTAATCCTGCTAATATTTTCTGCAGCTATACGTTTGTATATTTTGTTATAAATCAAAACTAATTATAAAAAGTGTTCATGAAATATCATAAATATTCTTATATCTTTTTAGTAATAGTAATAATTTTTTATTCCGTTTCTTGTTCACCTTCCAGGAATGTTACCTATTTTTCTGATCTACCAGATTCTGTAAAAACTTATACAACCAAAACTGTTACGTTTAAAAATCCTTTGATAAAGCCAGATGATTTATTGTTTGTTAACATTCAAACCCTAGATCCTGAAGCTAATGCTTTATTCGGTGCAAGTAATACACCTGTATCCGCTGTTGGCGCAAATGCGTTGGGCATGTCTGGAAATCAAATTTCAACAGGTCATCTTGTTGATAAAGATGGAAAGATTGATTTACCTGTTATTGGAAAAGTAAAAGTAGAGGGTTATACAACACAACAGGCCAGAGACACAATAGAAACACTTGTTGAAAAATATTATACTTCTTCTACAGTAGATGTGCGCTATAATAATTTCAAGATAACTGTAATTGGTGAAGTAAACAGGCCGTCTACCTATACAGTGCCTAACGAAGAAGTAACCATTCTTGATGCACTTGGCCTTGCAGGTGACCTTACAATTTTTGGTAAAAGAGAAAATGTATTGTTGATAAGAAAAGATACCGGCGATGTAAAGCAATTAATAAGGCTAAACCTAAATTCAAAAGATTTGATTAATTCTCCCTACTTTTTCTTGAGGCAGGACGATATTATTTATGTTGAACCTAATAAAGCAAAAGCGATAGAATTAGATGCTTACCGAACTAGAAATATAACTATAGCAGCGGCAGTACTTTCTTTACTGGTAGTAATTGCTTCAAGAGTTAAATATTGAAAAACTAAATTTATTTTTAATGGTTAACAATCAATTACCCGAACAAACCCAGGAAAAAAATAAGGAAATTAAAAAGTTTATAAGCCTTGTGCTCGATCACTGGAAACTGCTTACAATTTGCGCAATTGCTGGTATTGTATTAGCTTTTTTTGCAACACGCATAGTTGACCCAACCTATAATATTCATGCCCAGGTTTTAATAGAAGATCAGAATGCTGCATCAGGTACTTCTTTATTAGGCAGCTCTGCAACCAGTATGTTGCAGGATTTTGGTGGTTTGATGGGTTCAACTACCAGCAATGTTAATAACGAACTCGCAGTGATTGAAAGTAGGGATATAATTGAAAGTGTGGTAAGGAAGATGGATTTAAATATCAAGTATTACCAGCTTGGTGTTATTGTTAAAACTGAACTGTTTAATCAGGCTCCATTTAAAATAAAATTTTCAAAGCTATCAGATTCTTTAACCAAACCTGCTTTTTTCAAAGTTGATTTATTAAGCGGAAACCGCTTACACATCACATCAGATGATTTGTCGAAAGATTTTAATGTTACCTGTAAATTCAATGATTCAATAGCTACCGAAATAGGCAAATTTTATATTTCGCAAACGCCTGTACTTTTCGACTCAACTATACAATATGGGTTTCAGGTAAGTAACGTTGATCAGGTAGTAGATGATTACATTAATAAATACCTTGATGTTGAAATAAATGATAAGCTGGCTACTTATATGGACATTACTTTAAAATCAAATATTTCAGCCAAAGGTGAAGCTACACTTTCAACTTTAATAAACGAATACATACACAGAGACCTGGACAATAAAAATATTGTTTTAGATAGTACAATGTCATTTATAACAGGCCGTGTTGATTTGCTTAATAATGATTTAAATAATATTGAACAGAACATTCAAAATTTCAAACAAACTAATAATATAGCAGATATTGAAGAACAATCAAAAGTAGTGATTGACAAAAGCAGTGATTACTATAAGGCATTAAACGATCTTGAAGTTCAGGAAAATGTTATTGATGAGTCGCTAAAATATGTTACGGATGCCAATAATAATAAAAGGCCGGTACCAGCAATAACCGCCACACAAGATCCTAATTTTCTAGCTTTATTGCAGAAGTATAATACGCTGCAAATACAAAGAGACCAGCTTTCAATGTCTAATACTACTGAAAATCCCAGGATACAAAATATTGATGTACAGCTTAGCAACTTGAGAAGTGACCTTAGTAACAGTCTCTCAAACCAGAAGAAATCAATCAGCATAGCTAAAGCCAAACTTGAAGTTGAGAACAGTGCCATGAATAATTACATAAAAGGTGTTCCGGCACAGGAAAAAACTTTTCTTGATCTTTCAAGACAACAGGAAGTTAAGCAGGCGCTTTATTTATATCTTTTAGAAAAAAATGAAGAAACGGCGATTGCAAAATCATCCAGTATTGCAAGTGCCCGTGTTATTGAAACACCTAAATCAGACTTCAAGCCTTACTTCCCAAACAAGTATATATTTCTTGCAGGTGGCCTTGTGCTTGGGTTGGGAATACCAATTGGTATCATCATGCTTAAAAAAATATTTACTAACAGGGTTGTATCCCGTGAAGATATTGAAACAGCATTGCCGGGTATTCCAATTGTTTCAGAAATCAGTCATAGCGATATAACAGAAGGTGCAGTAATACGCGAAAATGAACGTTCAGTTATATCAGAACAATTTCGTGCTTTTAGAACTAACCTTAGGTTTATTTTTGGAGATAAAGAATGCCCTACATTATTGCTTACTTCAAGTATGAGCGGTGAAGGAAAATCTTTTATAGCTATTAACCTTGCTTATGTATATGCGCTTACCGGCAAGAAGGTTTTATTAATGGAGCTTGATTTAAGAAAACCAAAAATATCATCTTATCTTAAGTTAAGTAACGATATTGGCTTTTCAAATTATATCATATCAGATATGCAGTTATCTGATGTAATAAAGAAAACGCCAATTAATGAAAATGTTTATCTGTTAAGCAGTGGCTCTATACCACCAAACCCAGTAGAATTACTAATCAATCCAAAGGTGGGACTTCTTTTTGAGACATTAAAGAAGCAATTTGATTTGATTATTGTTGATACACCACCGGTTGGGCTGGTTACAGATTCACAGGAAATAGCTGCATACACAGACGTAAATCTATATGTGATAAGGCACGAATATACATTCAAGAACCAGTTAGAGTTTATTAAGCAATTAAGGGATAGCGGAAAAATTAAAAACGTATACCTAATTATTAATGATGTTGTAAAAAGTGCATCTAACCGCTATGGTTACGGCTATGGATATGGTTATGGCTACGGTGGCTATGACAGTTATGGTTATGGTAACACCAAGAAAAAGAAACAAAAAACACTTTTGAAAAAGAGTTAAGCTAACAATTGCTTGCAGAATGTGCGTTTAAATTTTTATTAAATGGCAAATGCTCTTAGCTTACAAAAACTAACATTTTTTTATACAGTTGGCAATCTAACTTCAAGGGTAATTAAGTTTGCGCTTTTCTTTCTTTATACTTTTTTTCTTTCAAAAGCAGACTTAGGTTTCTTTGATCTTGTAACCAACACCATCAGTTTAATAACTCCAATATTAGCGTTTCAGTTATATGATGCTATGTTAAGGTGGAGCATCAGTAGCAGTGATGAAGCAGCATTACAACAAATTGTTTCTGCAAGCGGTTTGGTTGTACTTGCAAACTTGTTACTATTTACATTAATTTATTTCGTTGCAGCTTATTATATTCATCTACAGTATACTGTTTTAATTTACTGGTCTATAATTCTGCAAACAATATATCCGGTTATACTGCAATTTGGCCGTGGTTCCGGCAAGAATGCAGTTTATGCAATAAGCGGTGTGTTATTTACTGCTGTATTTGCAGTGGCAACGGTTATTGCATTAACCGCTTTTAATCTAAAAATTGAAGGTTTACTTATTGCAAATGTTATTGCTGTACTGGCAGCAATTATCTACCTTTTAATTAAGCTTAATTATCTTAAATATTTTCGTTTCAAATTTTTTAGCAAAAAGATTGCAAAAGAAATGCTTTACTATTCTTTGCCTTTAATACCAAATACGTTAAGCTGGTGGGCAATCTCTACTGCAGACAGATATATAATATTAGCCTATCTTGGTATTACTTATAACGGCTTGTTTGCCGTGGCCACAAAATTTCCTGCAATGATGTTGATGATACACAGCATTTTTAATATGGCCTGGCAGGAAAAAGCAATTCGCACATACGATACTGCAACACGGGATGAATATTACTCATCTGTTTTAGACAAATACTTTACTTTCTTTTTTACAGTTATAATAATTGCAATAGCTGCAACAAAACCATTGTTTAGAGTTGCTATTAAATCTACTTACTACGATGCATGGAAGCTTATGCCCTTGATGTATTTGGCTATAGGCTTTCAGGCATTATCAAGTTTTTATGGAAGCGGATACCTTAGTTCAAAAGATACACGTGGCGCTCTAACCACAACAATATTTGGAGTAATTGTAAGCATAACATCTAACTTTATTTTAATTCCATGGTTAGGATTAATCGGTTCAAGTATATCTTTTCTATCAGGTTTCTTCATTATGTTTATCGTGCGTGTTTATCAAACCCGTAAGTATTTTTCCATAAAATTTCCGCTTAAAAAAATGAGCCTCATTCTTTTAATTGCTTTAATAGTTTCTTTAATAACAATAACAGAAAATATTTATATATTATTTTCTAACATAGCACTATCGTTAATTGTATTTGCAATTTTCAATAGAGAAAATGCAGCCGTATACATTGAAAAGATTATTACGTATAGAAAAAAGAAATTAGCCGTTAGTTAATTAAAATGCATCAGTGAATTACGTCTACTTTAAAGCAAAACAAGGAAATTTTGGGGATGATCTTAACGGATGGTTATGGCCTCAGTTTTTTGGACCAGATAATTTGGAGGATGATTATTTTATAGGAATAGGATCTATTTTATTTAAAGAAAGTAAACTGCTCAAATCATTATCAAACAAAAAGAAAATAATTTTTGGCAGCGGCATCAGGCCAGCTTATAAACCGTTTATTATTGATGATACATGGGATGTTCAGTTTTTAAGAGGGCCATTATCGGCAGGGGCACTTGGAAACAAACATGAATATATATCTGATAGTGCTTATGCGTTGAGACTTACAAAAGGTTTTAAACAATTGATAACAACCGAGAAAAAATATAAAATAAGTGTTATCCCATACTTTCATTCGTTAAAATATTTTGATTGGGAAAATCTTTGTCAAAAGCTTGGCTATCATTACATATCTCCACTCTCAGAAGCTGGTGTTGAACATACAATGCAGGAAATAGCTTCTTCAGAACACATTATTACAGAAGCTATGCATGGGGCAATTGTTGCAGATGCACTGCGTGTACCCTGGAGCAGGTTTATTTTAACAACACCATACACAGAAGGCCAAATGATATCTGAATTTAAATGGATGGACTGGCTATATTCTGCAGAAGTTTTGATTGATAAACCTGTGTACATACAGTTTTACAGAAACTCTTTTTTAAACAGGTGGGTTAAAACTTTAAGCAACCAGATAATTGATGCAAAATTTTTTTTAAAACGCAAAGTTGAAGAAGACATACTTAAGCAACTATCTTCTGTTACAACATACTACTTATCAAAAAATGCAGTAATAGAAAAAATTGATAACAGGATACAGCAAAAAATAACAAGCTTACAAGAACAGCTGGCTGAAAAAAATTAATATGCTAAAGATTGTTATTCTACTTTTAATTGTTGGTATACTGGTAGTACGTGGGTTGTGGATTATGTACAATAATAAAAGTGTAGATTTTTTATTATTAAGTTTCTTTTTAATTGCTACAGCTTTTCAATATTCATTTGTTATTGTAGAAGGTGCAAAAAATTATAATGGTGGTGGTACGCTTGGGCCTGATATAAGAATTACTGTAGCAATAATTTTACTTTTTTTTATACTGCCTTATTTTAAAAGAAGATTAAATAGTTTCAAAAAAAACAAATGGGTTAATGTTATTTATCTTTTTTGTGCGCTATCTTTTATAAATCCATTTGATAATTCTTACATTCCCACACTTGCGTTTGTTGTCTTTTTTGTTTCTCATATTTTCTTGTTTGAATTTTTTTATGGCTTCCTTGACAGGGATAATTTAATTAAGGGTATCTATGATGGCCTATTCATGCTTTGCTTAATACAATTTCCATTGGCCATCTGCTTTCCGTTGTTAGGTATGAAAAGTGTTACCGTTCCTTTTCAGGATGATGCCGAGGAGCTGGCAACACGACACGGGCAAAGGGACGGTGCAGTAGGAACATTCCAACATCCTGGCTTTTTATCATTTTTTGTATTGGTAGCCAGCTGCTTTTTCCTTGCTTGTTATCTTAAAAAGTATAAAAGATTACCAAGCCTTGGCATTATAATTTTAAACACTTGTACACTTATACTTACCTACTCAAGAACTGCATACCTTGTGTATATATTTGACCTTGCCGCTGTTTATTTTTTCTTTAAAAATGCAGCAAAACCTATTCTTTCTTTATTAAACATTGTAAGGTTTATTTTACCGGTTAGTTTGTTTATACTATGGGTAATTTTCTATTCGCCTTTAAGCGATAACTTTCTGGATAGTAACATAGATGAAATGGCAGATGTAAGGTTGATATTTTATGCAATTGCTTATGATGCATTTAAAATGTCGCCTATAATTGGAGTAGGTGTTAATGCACACCGAGATTTTTTATTGCATCATAGTACACTTATAACGGCAATCTCATACGATGCATTTTTCTTTCAAAATCCTATTCACAACGTACATCTGATTATATTGGTTGAAACGGGTATAATTGGGTTTGCTTTATGGATTATTTTTTTGTTTACCAGCATTTTTAAAGCAAAAACTGATATTGCTAACAAAAAAAATGAAATACTTTCTTTGTCGCACATAGGTGTAATAATAGCTGTTGTTTCTTATGGAATGACAGGTTGGGCGCCTTTTTCATTAACCTTATTACCAATTTTTTTATTTTTTACATTTTTCGCAATAAAATACAGAGGCGTTTAAAAGGTTATAGATGAAAGTATCGGCTTTTCCTGCATTTAAAAGAAAACAAAATCCATATCAGATTTTACTGTATACTCCAATGCAGCAAAACAATAACGTAGCTGTTCAGGAGTTTACTTCTAAAAAAATATTATTAAACAAGTATGATATAATACATGTTCATTGGCCTGAAAGTAACAAGCTTAGAAGAAGCATACTTACTGCTGTTCTTTATATAATCAGTTTTAATTTATTGCTAAAGATTGCAAAATGGAAAGGTGCAAAAATTGTTTGGACTGTTCATAATGTTGAGCCACATGAGAAGAAATTACCTCTGTTACAAACAATACATTTTTATTTTTTTACACGCCTTGTTGATACGTTGATTTTTATGAATGGAGATACTATGCAAAGTCTGTATCAAAAGTATCCATCACTAAAAACAAAACCATTTAAAGTAATTCCGCATGGGCATTATAAAAACTGGTATCCCAACACCGTTACAAAAATTGAGTCGAGGAAATTCTTTAACCTCGCCGTTACCAATAATGTTTTCCTTATGCTGGGCCAGCTTAGGCCTTATAAAGGTGTTGAAAGCCTGATTGAAATTTTTAAAAACATAACCAACCCATCTTATAAATTAATTATTGCTGGTAAAATAAGTAAAGAAGAAAGTGATTATAAAAGCAAGTTAACGAAGCTCATAAACAACGATTCAAAAATATTATTTTTTCCGGAGTTTATTTCTGATGAACAACTGCAATATTATTTTAATGCCGCAGATGTTGTATTGCTACCTTACACCAATGCAGAAAATTCCGGTGTGCTTTTGCTTGCACTTTCTTTCAACAAAACCATTGCAATGCCTTACTTTAAGTTTGTTGCAGAGCTGGAAGAAAAATATAAGGACTGGATAATTACTTATACAGATTTAAATATTTCAGTATTAGAAGAAGCGCTCAACAAATCAGCAGAAAATAAAGATAAAGTGAATGATATGTACGATGAGGATTGGAATAAGATTGCAACAGCGACAGAACAATTTTTTAAAAGTATTAAATGATGCTTTTAAATTTTTAAATATAAGTAATGAGTAGAATAATAAACCTTGTAACGCAAATGGAAGCAGGAGGAGCACAAGGTGCTGCAATAAGAATGTCAGAAGAAATGCGGAGCAGAGGTATTGATGCAGAAACATGGTTCATCTATAAAAAAGTTGACACTTACATTAATGAAAAAAACGTTTTAGTAATACATGATAGCCCACCAACAAACATTGTAAGTGTAATACAGATTATTTTTAAAATAATAAAACTGCTTAAAAATAAAAAGCCAGATGGTGTTATAACCTATACACACTATGCAAATGTGGTGGGGCATGTTGCTACAACTTTGGCGGGTATAAGAAATAGGGTGGTTACATTAAGAAACCCAACCTATGTTTATCCCAAAGGAGTAAAAATTGCAGACAGGCTTATGGGTAAATTTGGATTTTACTCAATAATAATCGCAGTATCTGAAACAGTAAAGAAATCTTGTGACGCTTATTCTAATAATTATAAGAAAAGATTACGCGTAGTATATAACGGAGTTCCTGCACGTATTTCAACTTTATCAAAAGCTGATGCACGAAAAAAATTTAAACTACCTGGCGATGAAAAAATATTAATAAACGTAGCAAGATTGCACCGTCAAAAAAACCAACAATTACTTATAAAAATAATTGCAGAACTAAAGAATTATCACCTTGCCATTGCAGGTGATGGACAACTCAAGAACTCATTAACCCAACTTGCCAAGGAATTAAACGTAACCGATAGAGTGCATCTTTTAGGTGAAATAAATCCTGCTGACATTCCTGATTTTTTAAAAACTGGTGATTTGTTCTTGTTCCCTTCAATATATGAAGCATTCGGTTTTGTAATATTTGAAGCGGCACATAATGGGTTGCCCATTATTGGCAGCAACATACCTTCTAATAAAGAGGTGCTTACAGTTAACGAAAATGAAAGAGCAGGTATTATTGTAGAAACAATGCAGGTTGCTGATTGGATTGAAGCAATTAAAGCCCTGGAAGATGAAAACTTAAAGCAACATTTACATTCTGCAATGCAAAAAAAACTCCAGGAATACAACTTTAATCAAATGGTCAATTCTTATATAAACTATGCAACCGCAAACAGTTAATCTTACCAATTATAAACTACTTGGTGTTGAAGTAAACAGTTTTAATTTAGAAGGCTTACTTCAAATAATCGGCACATTTGTATATAATAAAAAAAGGGCTATTATTTCAAGTCAAAATATACACAGCATTTATATTTTCCATCGCAATACCTTTTTACAGCAATTGCAGAGAATAAGTATAAAGAGAATAGATGGCATGCCAATAGTGTACTGCGGAAGATTGTTGGGTTATCCACTAAAAAAAGATAATAGAATTACCTGGGTTGATTTAATAAGGCCATTAATGCAAAGGGCTGCTGATAATAAATGGAAAGTTTTTTATTTAGGAGCTGATGAAGCAACTATAAGTAAAGGTGTATCAATACTACGTAGAGATCATAAAGGGTTAATTATTGATTATGCAAATGGTTTTTTTAATGAGAAAAAAGGTTCGCAGCAAAATGATGAGATAATTCAAAAAATCAATACGTTCTTACCAGATGTTCTAGTTGTAGGAATGGGTATGCCGCGACAGGAAAAATGGATCTTAGATAACATAGATGCAATTAATGCTACTGTAATCATGACATCTGGAGCTGCTATTGAATATGTTGCAGGCAAGGTTTCAACACCGCCAAGATGGATGGGTAGAACAGGTTTAGAATGGTTATACAGATTCGTAGAAAACCCAAAACGCTTTTGGTTTAGATATATGATTGAACCATGGTTTGTCTTTTGGCTTTTCTTAAAAGATTTTGGAAGAAAATATATTTTAAGAAAAGACTTATAAAAGAATGCGTTAAGAAGAACATCGTTGACTACAGAGCATAATTAAATTAAAAAGAGACAACCAACCAGTTGTCTCTTTACTAAAAAGTATCGTTTAGTTATTGCTTTAGCCCATCACTAAAAGATCTTAATGCAGATTTTGCATTATAATTTTTATCAAATAAAAGTGGGCTATCCAATGCATGTTTTGAAATTGTTATCCAGCTATCTTTATCTGTTACATTCCAAAATGTAATTCCATATTGCTGTGCCTTAGGAATAATAGTAGAATAAGCGTGTGCAACAAAATAATATTTATCAGCCTGTGCTTTTAAAGCAGACGCAGAATCAATAGAGAAATCATTGTTTGGGTTAATTCTTATATCCAGTTCTGATAAGTGAATTTTTAAGCCGGTTTGCGCTAATCTTTTCAGAGCATTTTCAATGCCTTCATTAGGTGTATTTATGTTGATGTGCATTTGAATGCCTAAGCCATCAATTGGTATGTTTCTCCTTTTATAATAACTCACCATATTTATTATAGCATCCAGCTTTCTTTGATTTGTTTCCTGTTTGTTGTCATTATAAAACAATAGTGCATTAGGGTCAGCTTCATGTGCATACTGAAAAGCCCTTGCCATATAATCAGACCCAAGATGTTCCAACCAAATATTGTTATCACCTTTTTGACTTGTTGATCTTATCTCCCCTTTATCATCAAATGTTTCGTTAACCACATCCCAGGATGTAATTTTCCCTTTGTAATGGCTTACTTCACCTTCAATATGATTCTTAAACATATTTTCCCAGGCGTTTTTATCACCCTGAAAATTACTTACCCAGTCTGGCAGTGAACCTGCTGAAACCGTTACAAGCACATGCCCATGCACACGCATATTATGGCTTTGTGCAAACGCCACAATACTATCGCCTTTATTAAAATTAAACCGGTTTTCTTCTGGCTGAACAGTTGCCCACTTTAATGCATTTTCTGTTGTAAGGCTATTAAACTGGCTGGTGATAATGCTTGCATATTTTGGATCTTTATACAATTTTTTTGCATCTACAGATGCACCAACAGGAAATTTTGCCGCTAGTTTTAATTGATACCCGGTATCACTTGCCAAAGCATAGTTTTGCTTTTTGTTGTTTGCAGAAACCTGGTAAAAAGTATTTGATGAATTAGTTTGATTATTGCTTGTTGCAACTTGTTTGCCTGCTATAAGGCAGGATATTATTGACAGGCCTAAAACAGGGATTAAAATAAAAGAACGCATAGAAATTTTTTTAATGAAGGGATAATTTTTAAATTTAAAGTTCACTGACCAACGTTTTTACAACAAGATTAAAAACGAAATTAATATTAACATACCTTATGCCACTCTTATACTAATGAATTCAGCGTTAAAGTATTGAGTATTTTTTAGCATCATATAAATAAATTTTACAACAATTTTTAATTGAGCTTAGTTTTCTATTTAGTAATTCTGCTAATTAAAATTGATTTTAATTGAACAATACTTATTATCAAACAAGATAAAAATTTAGAATGCAGAATAATATTATACATGAACCAACAGTGGTTCCGAAACCTTTAAAAAAATTTATTAAAAGCAATTCTGTTGTTGTACGCTCACCGGGCAGAATTAATTTAATTGGCGAGCATACAGATTATAATGAAGGGTATGTTTTACCGGCTGCAATTGATAAAGCGGTTTATATTGTAATAACACCTGTAAACGGTAAAAATATTGTCTTGCATAGTATTGACATGAATGAATCATACACAACTACAACTGATGAATTAAAAAAAAGTACAACTAAAACGTGGACCAACTTTATGCTGGGTGTAGTTGATCAGTTTCAAAAAGCTGGTATTAAAGTACAAGGTTTTGAAGCTGCATTAATAGGTGATATACCTATTGGAGCCGGGCTTTCGTCTTCTGCTGCTGTAGAGTGTGCTATGGCATTTGCGTTGAACGAAGTAAACAATGCAGGGCTGGATAAATTAACCATGGTAAAAATGGCTCAAAATGCAGAACAATACTTTGTCGGCTTAATGTGTGGCATCATGGATATGTTTGCCAGCACATTTGGTAAAAAGGATCATGTTATAAAGCTTGATTGCCGTTCACTTGATTATGAATATAAGCCGCTTAACCTGGGTAGTTATAAAATTCTGCTGCTAAATACCAATGTAAAACATTCGCTGGCTTCTTCTGCTTACAATACCCGCCGGCAGGAGTGTGAGCAAGGTGTTGCATGGGTTAAGGAGCATTACCCGGAAGTGCATAGTCTTCGCGATGTAACCATTGCTATGTTAAACGATTGCGTGCTTCCTAAAAATAGTTTGGTTTATAAGAGATGCCGATTTATAACCGAAGAAATTGAGCGCTTATTATCAGGCTGTATTGATTTGGATAATGACAATCTTAAAGCATTTGG
This sequence comes from uncultured Parafilimonas sp., assembly GCA_964658095.1. Classification (GTDB taxonomy): domain Bacteria; phylum Bacteroidota; class Bacteroidia; order Chitinophagales; family Chitinophagaceae; genus Parafilimonas. The sequence goes on from CAZZXW010000012.1 coordinate 17,257, forward strand.
CAAAAAGATGTTTCGTACGCACGAAGGCTTAAGTAAAGAATACGAGGTAAGCTGTGAAGAACTTGATTTTTTAGTTGATGCCGTTAAAGACAATGCATCAATAGTTGGTGCAAGAATGATGGGTGGCGGCTTTGGCGGCTGCACCATCAATATAATTGAAGAAGCAGCTATTGAAAAATTAGTAAGCGAGCTAAAACCAGTGTATCAAAAAACTTTTGATAAAGAACTAACACATTACATTGCCAGCATTGAAGATGGCACGTCCATTATTCATTAACAATAAAACCTGCTTAAATAAAGCAGGTTTGTGCCCGAGACTGGATTCGAACCAGCACGCCGTTTCCAGCGCTACCACCTCAAAGTAGTGCGTCTACCAGTTTCGCCACCCGGGCTCATGACCGCAAATTACATTTATCATTTAAGCATACAAAATGCTTATAATTATTTAAGCATCAGGTTTCTTTAGTTCAATTCTAAAAGTAGTGCCTTTACCTTGCTCACTGTTTTTAATATAAATAAAACCTTGGTGATATTGTTCAATAATACGTTTGCTTAAAGTTAATCCAAGTCCCCAGCCTCTCTTTTTGGTAGTAAATCCAGGATTAAAAACTTTGGCAATATTATTCTTTGCAATGCCTTTACCGGTATCAGAAACATCAATTAAAATTTTAGAAGCAATGTCTGTAATATGAACGCTTATCGATCCTTTGCCTTCACTTGCATCAAGCGCATTTTTTAAAAGGTTTTCAATTACCCAATCAAACAACGGTGGTGAAATTTTAGCAATAATTAATTTTTTACCTTCGGTATCCATATTAAACTTAACCTTACCTCCAGCTCTTCGCTTTATATAATCAATCATAAAACTTACCTGCTCAACAATATTTTTTTCTTCAAGATGCGGATGGCTTCCAATCTTTCCAAAACGATCTGTAATTAGTTCAAGCCGGTTAACATCCTTTTCAATTTCACTGCTTATCTTTTCAGTGCCGGATGTTTCTTTTAAAACTTCAACCCAGCCTTTAAGGCTTGAAACAGGTGTACCTAACTGGTGCGCTGTTTCTTTTGCCAGGCCTGCCCAAACCTGGTTTTGCATGCTTATATAAGATGTGCGTTGCGCTATTATCGTTATGGTTAAAAATAAGCCGGCTACTAATAATTGGACAATAGGATAGTAACGAACTTCTCTTTGTAAAAGGCTGTTGCCATAATAATATTTGTTAGCTATATATGGCTTTTCAGTTAATACTAAAATAATAGGTGCATGCTCCTGCTTAAACTCTTCAAGCTTATTCTTTAAATAGTTTTTATCAGCTTTTATTTTATTGCTGTCCAAATTCCGGTAATCGTTTATAATACTGTCTTTCTCATTTGTTGTAATAATTGGTATATCTGTATTTTCAAGTGAAATCTTAAATGCAAGTGTAAGGTTGGCTTCATTGTTAGAATTAATAATTGTATGCTGCGCTTCTACCCAGGTCTCAACCCGCAGCTTTTCATCTTTTGCAATTTTTTTTGCGAGATAAGAAGAATAAAATATAGTTCCGCTAACAATTGCTGCTGCAACTATAAACAATAATGTGCGGCCATTAAGCCATTGATGAATCACCGTTCTAAAATAGATTAATTAGGTGCAAATAAAAACCCGCAGTAATAATACTACGGGCTTTTAAATTATTTATTGATTGATTAACCAAACAAGCCGCCTTTCTTTAAAGACTTTGTTCCTTCACCAATCTTATAACCGTTCTGATAAATTTGAATTTTATAATCGCCGGTTTGATATTTTCTATT
>CAZZXW010000013.1:0-4838 GCA_964658095.1 uncultured Parafilimonas sp.
TTGATATTTTGCCATTGCTGTTTTCTTTCGCAGTAATATTTTGGGTAAGCGGCTTTGACATAATTTATGCTTTGCAGGATGTTGAGTTTGATCAGTCACAACATTTATATTCTATGCCTGCAACTGTTGGCAAACCAAAAGCTTTACACGTTTCAGAATTGCTGCACATACTTAGCGCTTCATGTGTAATTGCAGCAGGTTTTTATGGCCACTTTCATGTTATTTACTGGTTGGGTATTGCGGTATTTTGCGGCATGTTAATTTACCAGCATTCTATTGTTAAACCAACTGATTTAAAAAGAGTAAATCTTGCTTTTATGACGGCTAACGGAATTGCCAGCGTTGTGTTTGGTGTGTTGGTAATAGCTGATCTTTTTATAAATTGATTTCAACAGCTCATCATTAATTCTTAATTGTTCATTATAAAGTGCCACGCATTCTTTGTATTGATTATGGAAAAAAACGTACAGGTATTGCTGTAACTGATCCTTTTAAAATTATTGCTACAGCATTAACAACAATTGAAACACCATTATTAATAAATTTCTTAAAAAAATATTTTATTGAAGAAGAAGTTGAGCTGGTATTAATTGGCGAACCCAAAAACCTTGATGACAGTGATACGCATGCAACACCATTGGTGAATCAGTTTATGCACAAATTTAAAAAAGATTTTCCGTTGATGAAGATTGAAAAAGTAGACGAACGTTATACTTCAAAGATGGCTGTTCAGTCAATGATTGATATGGGTATGAAGAAAAAAGAACGCCGTAAAAAAGAGAACATTGATCAGATTGCAGCAGCCATTATGCTGCAGGAATATTTGAATCAATTGCAGATTTAAGATTTCAAATTGCAGATTTGTTCTTCTCAAGATTATTTTTGCCAATATTCAATTTGAATTATAAGATGATTTTACCCATTGTTGCATACGGCACACCGGTTTTAAGAGAAGTTGCCAAAAACATTACACCTGATTATCCTAATCTTAACAAGTTAATTTCAGATATGTGGGAAACGCTGTATGCCAGCAGTGGCGTGGGTTTGGCGGCACCACAGGTAAATAAGAACATCCGTTTATTTATAGTTGACAGTATGCAGATGTTTGCTAACCAGGAAGAAAAGGATAAAGGCAAATATCCTGATGAACCAGGCTTTAAAAAGGTGTTTATCAATGCAAAAATTAAAGCGTGCAATGGCGAACCGTGGAGTTATAACGAAGGTTGTTTAAGCATACCAAAAATAAGAGAAGATATTCTGCGCCCTGAAACAGTGACCATTGATTATGTTGATGAAAATTTTCAACCGCAAATAGAAACATTTAATGGTATTACGGCACGCATTATTCAACATGAATATGATCATATTGAAGGCAAGTTATTTATTGATTATCTTAAACCTTTCAGAAAAAAATTATTGCAAGGCAAACTCTCTGATATTACCAAAGGCAAAGTGAGTGTGGATTATAAAATGATGTTTCCTAAATGAAGCTAAAATATGCATTGCTATTAACCTTATTCTCTTTTAAACTTTTTGCACAGGAAAAAGATTCCTTTGTTGTTAACGGCAAAGATACTGATATTATAATTGATAAAGGAACCTTTACTTTAAAGGAAGTTATTGTGCGTAATCATATGGACTATAAAAGTCTTTTGCACCGCATACAAAACGATACTACTTTTTACAAAGCATTCCGTAACCTGCATGTTGTTGAGTTTAACGCATTCAATAATATACGCATGTTAAATAAAAATGGCGACGTGCAGGCAAGCTATAACAGTAAAACACATCAGCGCCGCGAAAATGGTTGTCGTTCAACACAAACACTTGAGCAAAAAACTACCGGTGATTTTTTCGACAGCAAAGGCAATTATAATTATACCACCGGCGAAATGTATGCTTCCATTTTTTTAACCAAAGGAATGATTTGTGGTGAAAGTAACATAGTTGCCGGACATGAGTTTAATACAAGCGACAAAAGCGGCATGGAAAAACATAAAGAGCAATTGAAGATGTTATTCTTTAATCCCGGCAGAAAAATTCCCGGTATTCCGTTTATTGGTAATAAACTTGATTTGTATGATGAAGATGCGCATAAACTTTATAACTACACACTTGATTACAATACCTACAAAGGCCAGGATGCGTACGTATTTTCAATAAAGCCAAAAGATGATCTTGGTTTTTTTCAACGTGATAATATTGTTGTAGATGAGATGACAACCTGGTTTGATGCAAAAACAATGGAAGTTATTGCACGTACTTATTCTTTAAGTTACCATGCCTTTTTGTATGATTTTAATGTGAGCATGCAGGTTGAAATGACGCATGCAGGAAATTTACTGGTGCCAGAAACCATGCGTTATAAAGGCAACTTCAGCGCCATAACAAAAAAGCGTGAACGTGGAGAATTTACTGCCACACTGTTTGACGTTAAACAAAATTGATCAGGCTAACACAACTGCTTTTTCCGTATAACTGGTGTTAAGGTTCGGGTTATTATTTTCTGCAGCTTCAATAATAGAGTAATCAGAAAGTATCAGCGCTTTATTTCTTTTTACACAAACATCATGTTCAAAATGCACAGAAGGTTTGCCATCACGTGTATGCACCGTCCAGCCATCATCGTCAGTATAAACATCTTTAACGCCCATATTTATCATCGGCTCAATAGCAAGCACTGCATTTTCTTTTAATCTTGGCCCATTGCCACGTTTACCGTAATTGGGCACCTGCGGATCTTCATGCAAACTTCTTCCAAGCCCATGGCCAACCAGCTCTCTTACCACACCATAACCGTGTTTGCGTTCAGTATAATCCTGTATAGCAAAAGCTATATCGCCAACACGGTTGCCTGAAATTGCTTTTTCAATGCCCTTGTATAATGATTCTTTTGTAACACGCATAAGTTGCAGCACATCATCATTTGCTTCACCAATTAAAAATGTATAAGCATGATCGCCATGCCAGCCATTTAATATCACACCCATATCAATAGAAACAACATCACCATCTTTTAATGCATTGTTATTAGGAAAACCATGCACTACCACATCATTCACAGAAGCGCAAATGGTATAAGGATAGCCGCGGTAATTTAAGAAAGATGGAATGGCATTGTGATCTCTTATAAACTGGTAACACAAAGCATCAAGCTGCATAGTGGTTATGCCTGGTTTTAAAATTTTTGCAACTTCAGTAAGCGTTTTACTTACAAGCCTTGCGCTTTGCTTCATCAATTCCACTTCAGTATCTGTTTTATATAATATCATATTGTATCTTCTGCTCAATGTTTGCAAATGTGATGAAATTTTTTTAAACAACACATCTGCGGGCAACTATCGAACACTTAACCTATTTTGCACAACAATATGTTGGTTAAAATTTTCAAGTTTGGTATTGTTGGCTTTATTGGAATGTGCTGGGATTTTTTAATAACCTGGCTGTTAAAAGAGAAATTTAAGGTTAATAAATATGTTGCGAATAGTATTGGTTTTTCCTGCGCTGTAATCAACAATTTTATTCTTAACCTTTACTGGACGTTTAATGTTTCCGGCAATACAACTAACTTTTTTATACGGTTTATATTGATCTCAATTATTGGGCTTGGCTTAAATAATTTTTTTGTATGGTTGTTTAATGAAAGGTTTCATGTAAACTTCTATGGCGCAAAAGCTTTAGCAGTGCTTTGTGTATTTGCCTGGAATTTTACAGCAAATAATTATTTCAACTTTCACTCGTAATTGAGAACTAAGAAATCATATGCAAAAGAATGAAAAGTAAAAAGATTTCGATACGCTTTATTCACATTTGGAATGCATCATTTCACATTCGCAACCACTTTTGCACCTGCTTTTTTTGCAGATTGCATTACATGAAACACCTCGCCATAATAAGATGATGTATCAGCATTAATAACTACTGATGGCGTATCAACCGTATTGCGGTTTTTATCCACTTCAAACTTTATTAAACTGTCAAGATTGTTTACATCAATCTTACGCTGGCCAATATAAACGTTCTGGTCTTTGTCAATTGAAACAACAATATGCTGTTTTGTTTTGGTGTCTTTTGAACCTTTAGGATTATTTACTTTAATCACATTTGGGTTTGCCAGCGTTGAAATAATCAAAAAGAAAAAAAGCAGGATGAACAAAATATCATTCAGTGTGCCTGCGTGCACTTCACCATGAGCTTTATAACGTCTTCTTATATTCATTATCTGATTGTCGAATTAACTAATTGGCAAACTACCTCGTCGGTTCCTGCAAAACATCAATAAACTCTGCGCTGGCTATTTCCATTTTGTTGGCTGTTTTATCAACCTGTGTATTTAAAAAATTATAGGCCACATACGCCAGCAAACCAATTATCAAACCTGAAGCAGATGTAATCATTTTTGTATAAATGCCACCTGCAATTTCACCAAGTTCCAGTTCGCCTTTGGCAGCAATAGTAGAAAATAACTGCAGCATGCCTACAATAGTTCCCAAAAAACCAAACATTGGTGCAATGCCTGCAATAAGCGAAAGCACATTTAGGTTGCGTTCCATTTTATACATTTCAAGCCTTCCTACGTTCTCCATGCTTTTTTCAATGGCATCAATTGGTTTGCCTATGCGCTGAATGCCTTTATCAATTATACGCGCCACCGGGTTATCTGTGTTGCGGGCAAGATTGCGTGCTGCCGTTACATTGCCGGTAATAATATTATCACGAATGATGTGCATGAAATTATTATCAATTCTGGATGCTTTGCGAATGGCAATTAGCCTTTCAAAGAAAACAAAGATGGCGGCAGCCAGCAGCACATACAACGGGTACATGATCCATCCGCC
>CAZZXW010000013.1:4848-6416 GCA_964658095.1 uncultured Parafilimonas sp.
CATAGATTCATGGTTTGTGGTGCCTGCGTAACAGCGTTTACAATTTTTGTTGTATCGACCTGTAATAAAAATCCCATTATAATTTTTTTGAAAGATGCAAAATACATTCAACCGCAAAACAACGGTTGTGCTGTGCATAAATTACTGCAGGATGTTATTTTAAGAAAGGTTTTGCACAGAACAATGAATGATGAGTGATAGTTCATCATCCATTATAAAATAAAAGGCCGGCATTAACCGGCTCTTGCTCTTCTTCAATAGGTACAAAATTAAGCACATTCTTATTGGTAATCACTGCTGGCCTTTGTTATGGTGGCACCTAGAGCATTAAAGCATCAGCACTTATATGCCGCAAGTGTTTTTACATCCGGCAGCTAATTTAAGTAGTTATCAGTAGCATTTTGTTCATGTTTGAATACATAACTAATTTACGCAGGTATTAACTGAACAGGTTAAAGTTTTATTTTAAGCTTGCCTACTTTGGACAGAAGCATATCTTATTCGGTTAACGAAGTATCAATAGAAAAACAAAATATTATGAAGCTTAAACTATTACTTTTTACTTTTCTTTTCAATCATATTGTGCTTTACTCGCAGGCTATAAAGCGTATTGATGGTTCTGCAATTAGCAGTGACAGTTTAACAAACCGCGTTCAGCATTTAATGCAGGTAGCAAATGTATCAGGTGTTGCAATTACTGTGTTTAACAATAACAAATCTGTTTACAGTAAAACTTTTGGTCTGGCAGATGTTGAAAAGAAACTTCCGTTAACTCAAACTTCTGAAATGTATGCAGCATCTTTTGCAAAAACTGTTTTTGCTTACATTGTTATGCAGTTTATCCAGGAAAAACGAATAGATTTAGATAAGCCGCTTGTTGAATATTTACCTAAAGATCTGACTGATTATAAAATTAAAGGATGGAACAGGGGCTACCAGGATTTAAAAGGCGATGAACGTTATAAAAAAATTACTGCACGCATGTGCCTTACACATACAACGGGTTTTCCTAACTGGCGATGGTTTGAGGCAGACAAAAAATTAAAGTTTAAATATGACCCGGGTACCCGTTATAGTTATTCAGGAGAAGGGCTTTACCTGTTACAATTTGTGATTGAACAAGTAACAGGTAAAGATTATGAAAGCATTTGCCGGGAAAGAGTGTTTGAGCCTTTAGGCATGAATGGAACCAGTATGGTTTGGCAGAAAAGGTTTGACACCAATATTTGTTATGGACACAACGCAAACGGCGAACCCTACGAATTGATGAAATGGAGTGAAGCAAGTTGCGCCGGTTCTATGACAACCAACCTGGAAGATTTTACTAAATTTTATACGGCATTTATAAATCATAAAAACCTGACTAAAAAAAGTTTTGATAAAATGACAAGCACACAAATCCGCATACGCTCAAGAAGCCAGTTTGGTCCATTGGCAAAGGTTGACAGTACAGATAATGATGATATACAACTTGGCTATGGTTTAGGCGTGGGCGTTTTTCATACACCTTATGGCCGAGCATTTTTTAAAGAAGGCCACGATGATGGCTGGGGACATTATTCTGTTTG